>NZ_JALPKN010000080.1 GCF_023630195.1 Actinotalea sp. C106
CCGACTTGCCGCCCCCGCACCAGGCCCGCAGCGCCCCTACGCCGACGCTCCTGCCGGGACCGTCGCGGGACCGGGACCGGGACCGGGGCCGGTCGACGTCCGCGATCGTCGCCGCACCCCCTGGCTCGCCCTGGTCTCGACCGCGACGGCCGCGGCCCTCGTGGCGAGCGTCGCGACCGCAGGCCTGACCGGCGCCTTCTCCCCCGAGCAGTCGACGACCGAGGCCACCACCACGGCCTCCCTCGAGCAGCAGGGGTCCCAGACGGTGCCCGTCGCGGGGTCCACCGCCGAGCAGCCCGACTGGCAGGCCGTGGCCGCCGCGGTCCGGGAGTCCGTCGTCGCGATCGACGTGCGGACCGCCTCGGGAGCCGGGGAGGGCTCGGGGGTGGTGGTCGACGCCGAGGGCCACGTCCTGACCAACGACCACGTGGTGGGCGACGCGGTCGACGGCGGTCTGCGGGTGACCCTGGCGGACGGCCGGGTCTTCGAGGCCACCCTCGTCGGCACCGACCCGACCACCGACCTGGCCGTCATCGCCCTCGTGGACCCGCCGACGGACCTGGTCCCGGCCGTGCTCGGGGACTCCGACGCGGTCGAGGTCGGCGCCGGGGTGATGGCTGTCGGCAACCCCCTCGGCCTCGACAGCACCGTGACCACGGGCATCGTCTCGGCCCTGGACCGCCCGGTCACGACGGCCTCGGACTCCGCCGGAGAGATCGTGGTCACCAACGCGATCCAGATCGATGCCGCGATCAACCCCGGCAACAGCGGCGGCCCGATGTTCAACGCCTCCGGTGAGGTGGTGGGCATCACCTCCTCGATCGCGAGCATGTCGGGCAGTGCTGCAGGCACCTCGAGCGGGTCGATCGGCCTCGGCTTCGCGATCCCGGTCAACCTGGCCGACCGCGTCGCGGCCGAGCTGCTCGAGGACGGGACGGCCTCCCACGCCTTCCTCGGCGTGACGCTGGGTGACGGCACGGGCACCGCGGAGGGCTCGACGAGCCTGGGCGCCGTCGTCGGCGAGGTCACGGCAGGGTCGCCCGCGGCCGAGGCCGGGCTGGCCGCCGAGGACGTGGTCGTCGCGATCGACGGCGACGCGGTGGGCGGCGCCGAGTCCCTCACGGCCTACGTGCGCGAGCACGCCGCTGGCGACCAGGTCAGCCTCACCGTCGTGCGCGGCGGGGAGCTCGTCGAGCTCACCGCCACCCTGGCGGCGAAGGACGAGGTGACCGCGGAGAGCTCGAGCTCGGAGAGCAGCGACGGCACCGAGGGCTCCACCCCCACGGACCCGTGGGGCCTGTTCGACCGCGGCTGAGCCGCGCAACGGTGCCTCGGTCGAGCCGCCCACGCCCTCGGTGACTAGTCGTCACCGAGGGCGTGGCGCATGGGCTCGAGCTTGGCCTCGGACTCGGCGAGCTCGGCAGCAGGGTCCGAGGCCGCGACGACGCCGCACCCGGCGAAGAGCCGCAGCCGGTGCGGGTCGACAGGGTCGAGCTCGGCCGAGCGCAGGGCGATGCCCCACTCGCCGTCGCCGTCGGCCCCCATCCAGCCGACCGGGCCGGCGTAGCGACCACGGTCCATGCCCTCGATCTCCTCGATGAGGCGGCAGGCCTGGTCGGTCGGGGTCCCGGCCACGGCGGCCGTGGGGTGCAGGGCCGCCGCGATGCTCAGGCTCGAGGGGTGGCCCGAGGCGTGCCCGCTGCCGCCGCCGGTGCTGAGCACCCCGGTGACGTCGGTCGCGAGGTGCAGCACGTTCGGCAGGTGCAGCACGAACGGGGTCTCGGGCACGTTGGTCGAGGAGCAGAACGGCCCGAGGGTGCGGCTCAACGAGTCGACCGCGTACTCGTGCTCCTCGAGGTCCTTGGAGGAGTGGGCGAGGATCGCGGCGCGGGCCAGGTCGGCGTCGTCGTCCCCGGTGCGGCGGATCGTCCCGGCCAGGACGCGCGAGGTGACCAGGCCCTTCTCGCTGCGCAGCAGCAGCTCGGGGGTCGCGCCGAGCAGCCCCCCGACGGCGAAGGTCCAGCAGGACGGGTAGCCGGCCGAGAGGCGGTGCAGCACCCACCGCGGGTCGAGGGGGGCGCCGGTGCGCGCGACCACGTCCCGGGCGAGCACCACCTTGTCCAGGCGGCCCGCCCGGATCTCCCCGATGGCCCGGGCCACGGCCTGCTGCCAGCCCGCGGCGTCGAGGGCGCCGTCGGTCAGCTCGACGTGCCCGGGGGAGGCGGCGGGGTCCGTGGGGGTGGGGACCGTGGGGGACCCGGTGACGGCGCCGACGTCGAGCACGGTCATCCAGGCCGTCCCGGCCCGACGGCCGACCACGGTGCGCGGGACCACGAGGCTGCCGCCGGCGGGGGACCCGGCCGAGAAGGCGAAGGACCCGAAGGCCACGGGCCCGGTGCCGGGCTGGCGCACCTCGTCGCGGACGACGGCGTGGGCGGTGAGCTGCTGCCAGGCGCGGTCGGCCTCGGCGAACCGCTCGGACCCGGTGGTCTCGACCCGCAGGACCTCGCCCCACGCCACCAGCCCGTCACCGCGACGCAGCCAGGTCAACCCGCCGTCGGCAGGCAGCAGGTCGAGGAGGTCCGCCGGGAGGGAGTCGGGGTCCACGGCGACCGTGCGTGAGACCAACGGTCCGGCGAGGCTGCGGGCCTGGCCCGCACCCACGGCCGCGGTCGGGTCGGTGCTCATCGAGGTCAAGCCTAGGACCGCGGGCGGGATGCTCCGGCGCGGGCCACGGGCCCTGCTCTGCGAGACTGGGCCCATGCGCGCAAGCCTGGCCAAGCGGCCCCAGGAGGTCGCGGCGATGTTCGACGGCATCGCCCACCGCTACGACCTCACCAACGACGTGCTCTCCGCGGGCCAGGACCGGCGCTGGCGCGTCGCGACCATCGAGGCCGTCGGCGCGGTTGCCGGGCAGCGGGTCCTCGACCTCGCCGCGGGGACCGGCACCTCGAGCGAGCCCTTCGCGGACGCCGGGGTGCACGTGGTGCCCTGCGACTTCTCGGTCGGGATGCTCGGGGTCGGCAAGGCCCGTCGCGCCGACCTGCCCTTCACGGCGGGGGACGCGACCCGGCTGCCGTTCGCGGACGCCTCCTTCGACGCGGTGACCATCTCCTTCGGCCTGCGCAACGTCGTGGACACCGCGGCGGCCCTGCGCGAGATGCTCCGGGTCACGCGACCGGGCGGCAGGCTCGTGGTGTGCGAGTTCTCGACCCCCGTGTGGCCGCCGCTGCGGACCCTGTACTCGGGCTACCTCATGCGAGCCCTCCCGGCCCTCGCGAGGGCGGTCTCGCGTGAGGAGGGGGCGTACGCCTACCTCGCCGAGTCGATCAGCGTCTGGCCGGACCAGCAGGGCCTGGGCCGCGTGGTGCGCGAGGCGGGCTGGCACGAGGTCGCCTTCCGCAACCTGAGCGGCGGCATCGTCGCGCTGCACAGGGGAACCCGTCCGCCAGAGGGCGCCGCGGCCCCGCGCAAGGGCTGAGGGTCCCAAGGAAGGCAAGCCTTAACAGACACGCCCCGAGGCCGTCGATAGACTGGGGTGGTTTGGTTCGTGAAACCCTTCACAAGGGAACGAGGCTGGGGTGGGGACTGTGACGCAGCGCGACGATGCCGACGTCATCGTCGTCGGTGCGGGGCCCGCCGGGTCGACCGCGGCGTACTACCTCGCGATGGCCGGTCTCGACGTCCTCGTCCTCGAGAAGACGGCCTTCCCGCGCGAGAAGGTGTGCGGGGACGGCTTCACGCCGCGGTCCGTCCGTGAGCTCGTCGCGATGGGGGTGCCCATGCGCGAGGAGGACGGCTGGATCCGCAACAAGGGCCTTCGGGTCTACGGCGGCGGTCACCGGATCGAGCTCCCCTGGCCCGACCTCGACGCCTTCCCCAGCTACGGCGTGAGCCGCACCCGCCGCGACTTCGACGACACCCTCGCCAAGCACGCCGCCGCGGCGGGGGCGAGGATCCTCGAGCAGCGCAGCGTGACCGGCCCCGTGGTCGACGAGCGCACGGGCCGCGTCGTGGGCGTGACCGCCCGCCCGGTCGACGGCGACGGGCGCCGGGCCGGCGACGAGGAGACCTACCGCGCCCCCGTGGTCATCGCGGCCGACGGGGTCTCGGGTCGCCTGGCCCTCGCCCTGGGCATCGAGAAGAACCCGAACCGGCCGATGGGTGTCGCGGTCCGGACGTACTTCCGCACCCCCCGCCACCAGGACGACTGGATGGAGAGCCACCTCGAGCTCTGGGACGGCGAGCCCGGCCGCTCGAACCTCATGCCCGGCTACGGGTGGATCTTCGGCCTCGGTGACGGCACGGCCAACGTCGGCCTGGGCAGCGTGAGCTCGCGGGCGACCACCACCAAGATCGACTACAAGGACCTGCTCCAGCGGTGGGTCGCGAACACCCCGGCCTCGTGGGAGTTCACCCCCGAGAACCAGGTGGGCCCCGTGCGCAGCGCGGCCCTGCCCATGGGCTTCAACCGCAAGCCGCACTACTCGCGCGGTCTGATGCTGGTCGGGGACTCGGGCGGCATGGTCAACCCCTTCAACGGCGAGGGCATCGCCTACGCCATGCAGGCCGCGCGCCGAGCGGCCGAGGTCGTCGCGCAGGCCCGCTCGCGCACCACGGACTCGGCCCGCGAGAGCACCCTGGCCACCTACCCGCGGATCATGGCCGAGGAGCTCGGCGGCTACTACAGCCTCGGCCGGGTCTTCGTGAAGCTCATCGAGCACCCCGAGGTCATGCGCATCTGCACCCGCCACGGCCTGCCGCGGCCGGCGCTCATGCGCCTGACCCTCAAGCTGTTGGCCGACGTCTACGAGCCCCGCGGCGGCGACCTGTCGGACCGGTTCATCTCCGCGCTGACCCGGATTGCGCCGGCAGCATGACCCGTCCACACTCGGCGAAGGCGCCGGGGCCGAGCCCGGTCCAGACCCGCGGACTCGCCACACCTCGACCGCTCGACCGGAGGGCCCGATGAGCAACCCGTACGTCCCGATCCTGGTCCTCATGGGCGTGGCCGCCGTGCTGGCCCTCGGTGGTGTCGGCGCGAGCGCGATCATCGGCCCCAAGCGCTACAACCGGGCCAAGCTCGAGGGGTACGAGTGCGGGATCGACCCCACCCCCCACGCCGTGGGCGGTGGTCGCTTCCCGATCAAGTACTACCTCGTGGCGATGACCTTCATCATCTTCGACATCGAGGTCGTGTTCATGTACCCCTGGGCGGTCGCGTTCGGCGAGCTCGCCCTGTTCGGTGTCGTCGCGATGATGACCTTCCTCGTCCTGATCACGGTGCCCTTCGTGTACGAGTGGCGCCGTGGCGGGTTCGAGTGGGACTGACGAGGGACGAGGGAGGAGGAACGACATGGGTATCGAGGACGCACCATCCGGCTTCTTGCTGACGACGGTCGAGAACTTCGCCGGCTACATGCGCAAGGCGTCGCTGTGGCCGGTGACCTTCGGTCTGGCGTGCTGCGCCATCGAGATGATGGCCGCCGGAACGTCGCGGTTCGACATCTCGCGCTTCGGCATGGAGGTCTTCCGGGCCTCGCCCCGGCAGGCCGACCTGATGATCGTCGCGGGGCGGGTGAGCCAGAAGATGGCGCCCGTCGTCCGGCAGGTGTACGACCAGATGGCCGAGCCCAAGTGGGTCATCTCGATGGGCGTCTGCGCGTCCTCGGGCGGCATGTTCAACAACTACGCGATCGTCCAGGGCGTCGACCACATCGTCCCGGTGGACATCTACCTCCCCGGCTGCCCGCCGCGGCCGGAGATGCTCCTCAACGCGATCCTCACGCTGCACGACCAGATCCAGGCCGAGCCGCTCGGCGTCAACCGTGAGGAGGCGGCCCGCGCCGCCGAGGCCGCCGCCCTCGAGGCCACCCCGACCTCCGACATGAAGGGCCTGCTGCGGTGAGCGACAAGCCCCAGGACCAGCCCAAGGACGACGTCCTGGCGCCCACCGAGGAGACCACGAAGGCCCAGGCCGGGGCTCCTCGGGAGGCCAAGGACGCCTCCGCGGCAGCCAAGGCAGGCAGCGCGCCGGTCGGCACCGACGCCGCCACCACCCCGCAGAAGACCAGCGAGGCCGCCCTCGAGGCCGGGTCGCAGAACCTTCCCGCGGGTCTCGGTGAGCGCACCCAGCTCGACGTCGTGGACGTGCGGAGCGGGATGTTCGGCGTGCAGGGCTCGGGGGACACCTCGGGCTACGGCGGGCTGGTGCGCACCGTGGCGATGCCGGGCGCGAGCGAACGACCCTACGGCGGCTGGTTCGACGAGGTCGTCGACATCCTCGCCGAGGTCCTCGCCGAGTCCGGGTCCTCCTTCGACGCGGCGGTCGAGCAGGTCGTCGTCGACCGCGACGAGCTGACCCTCTACGTGCGACGCGAGCACGTCGTGCCCGTGTGCCAGGCGCTGCGCGACGACCAGGACCTGCGCTTCGAGCTCGGCCTCGGGGTGTCGGGCGTGCACTTCCCGCACGACGAGGGCCGCGAGCTGCACGCGGTCTACCAGCTGGTCTCGGTCACGCACAGCCGGCGGCTGCGCCTCGAGGTCGCGGTGAGCGAGGCGGACCCGCACATCCCGTCGACCACGGGCGTGTACCCCGGGCACGACTGGCACGAGCGCGAGACCTGGGACTTCTTCGGCATCATCTTCGACGGGCACCCCGGGCTCGCCCGGATCCAGATGCCCGACGACTGGCCGGGGCACCCCCAGCGCAAGGACTACCCGCTCGGCGGGATCCCGGTGGAGTACAAGGGCGCGAGCATCCCTCCGCCCGACGAGCGGAGGTCGTACAACTGATGAGCGACACGCAGACGCCCCGCGCGAGCGCACACATCGTCGACGAGTCCGCCGAGGGCGTCCCCTCCTTCGAGGCCTCGGGCGGCGACTGGTCCGACATCGCCGAGGAGGCCGCGCGCCTCGGCGAGGAGCGCATCGTCGTCAACATGGGCCCGCAGCACCCCTCGACCCACGGCGTGCTGCGGCTCATGCTCGAGATCGACGGCGAGTCCGTGACCGAGGCCCGCTGCGGCATCGGCTACCTCCACACCGGCATCGAGAAGAACATGGAGTACCGGACGTGGACCCAGGGGCCCACGTTCTGCACACGCATGGACTACCTCGCGCCGTTCTTCCAGGAGACGGCGTTCAGCCTGGGCGTCGAGAAGCTGCTGGGGGTCACCGAGGACGTCCCGGAGCGCGCGACCGTCATCCGCGTCATGCTCATGGAGCTCAACCGCGTCGCCTCCCACCTCGTGGCCATCGCCACGGGCGGCAACGAGCTCGGTGCGACGACGATCATGACCACGGGTTTCACGGCCCGTGAGGAGATCCTGCGGATCTTCGAGCTGATCACCGGCCTGCGTATGAACCACGCGTACGTACGCCCCGGCGGCGTCGCGCAGGACATCCCGCCCGGTGCCCTGGACACCGTGCGTGAGACGCTGCCCAAGGTCCGCGACTACCTCGGTCAGCTCGGCGACCTGATGCTGGCCAACCCGATCTTCAAGGGCCGGATGGTCGACGTCGGGCACCTCAGCCTCGCGGGCTGCATGGCCCTGGGCATCACGGGCCCGGTCCTCCGCTCGGCGGGCCTGCCGTACGACGTGCGCAAGGCAGCCCCGTACTGCGGGTACGAGACCTACGACTTCGACGTCCCCACCTCGACCGAGGCGGACAGCTACTCGCGCGTGGTGCTCCGCCTCGAGGAGTGCTACCAGTCCCTGCGGATCGTCGAGCAGACCGTCGAGCGGCTCCAGGCCATGGGCGCCGGGCCGGTCATGGTGGCGGACAAGAAGATCGCCTGGCCCGCGCAGCTCGCGATCGGCGCGGACGGCATGGGCAACTCCTTGGACCACATCAAGCAGATCATGGGCACCTCGATGGAGGCCCTGATCCACCACTTCAAGCTCGTCACCGAGGGCTTCCGCGTCCCCGCGGGCCAGGTGTTCCAGAGCGTGGAGCACCCGCGCGGCGAGCTCGGGGTCCACCTCGTCTCCGACGGCGGCACGCGTCCCTACCGGGCGCACTTCCGCGACCCGTCCTTCAACAACCTGCAGGCGGTCTCCCTGATGTGCGAGGGCGGCCAGGTGGCCGACGTCGTCGTCTCGGTCGCTGCCCTGGACCCCGTCCTGGGAGGGGTGGACCGCTGATGGCGAGCACGACCTACGAGCCCTACGAGGGGGCCAAGCTCGAGAGGCTCGAGCGCGACGCCGCGGCCGCCACGGCGCGCTACCCCGACCCGCGTTCGGCCCTGCTGCCGCTGCTGCACCTCGTGCAGTCCGAGGACGGCTACGTCAGCCCTGACGGGATCGCCTTCTGCGCCCGGACCCTCGCGCTCAGCACCGCCGAGGTCTCGGCCGTGGCGACCTTCTACACCCAGTACAAGCGCCACCCGAACGGGGAGTACACGGTCGGGGTGTGCACCAACACCTTGTGCGCGGTCATGGGGGGCGACGCGATCTACGACGAGCTCTCCGAGCACCTCGGCGTGGGTCACGACGAGACCACCGAGGACGGCAAGGTCACCCTCGAGCGGGTCGAGTGCAACGCTGCGTGCGACTACGCGCCCGTGATGATGGTGAACTGGGAGTTCTTCGACAACCAGACCCCCGACTCGGCCAAGCAGGTCGTCGACCGGCTGCGCTCCGGCGAGCAGGTGGCACCGACCCGCGGCGCCTCCTCGGTCTGCTCCTTCAAGGCGATGTCCCGCGTCCTCGCGGGCTTCTCCGACGGCCGCGCCGACGAGGGCGTGGGCGCGGGGGAGCCGACCCTGGTCGGTCGCCGCCTCGCCCGCGAGCAGGGCTGGGAGGCCCCGTCGCAGAGCAGCGCAGGCGCCGCCGAGGGCGGTCCGTCCGCCGCGGAGCAGGACGCTCCCGTGCCTCCGAAGTCCGGTGGCGAGCAGTCCAGCGTCGACACCCCGTCCGCGCCGCCCTCGGGTGGCACGTCCGACACCGAGACCGGTCGCGACGCGAGCAAGGAGGCGTGATGGGCAGCACCCTGAGCCCGGTCCTGAGCCACCACTGGGACGCCGAGAAGTCCTGGACGCTGGCGACCTACGAGGCCGACGGCGGCTACCAGGGCCTGCGCAAGGCCCTCGAGATGGACCCGGCGGACATCGTCACCGCGGTCAAGGACTCGGGGCTGCGCGGTCGTGGCGGGGCCGGCTTCCCGACCGGCCTCAAGTGGAGCTTCCTGCCCGCCCCCGACGGCGGACCGCGCTACCTCGTGGTCAACGCCGACGAGTCCGAGCCCGGCACCTGCAAGGACACGCCGCTCATGATGGCGTCCCCGCAGATGCTCATCGAGGGCGTCGCGATCACCTCGCGGGCGATCGGCTGCGACCACGCCTTCATCTACGTGCGCGGCGAGATCCTGCACGTCTACCGGCGGCTGCTCCGCGCGGTCGAGGAGGCCTACGAGAAGGGCTACCTCGGCAAGAACATCCTCGGCAGCGGCTACGACCTCGACGTCACGGTGCACGCCGGGGCCGGGGCGTACATCTGCGGCGAGGAGACGGCGCTGCTCGACTCCCTCGAGGGACGGCGCGGCCAGCCTCGGCTCAAGCCCCCGTTCCCGGCCGTCGCGGGCCTCTACGCCCGCCCGACCGTGGTCAACAACGTCGAGTCGATCGCGTCGGTCCCCTCGATCATCACCGGCGGGGTCGACTGGTTCCGCTCGATGGGCACCGAGAAGTCGGCCGGCTTCGGGCTCTTCTCCCTCTCGGGTCACGTCGAGCGTCCCGGCCAGTACGAGGCCCCGCTCGGCATCACCCTGCGCGAGCTCCTCGAGATGGCCGGCGGCGTGCGGCAGGGGCACGAGCTCAAGTTCTGGACCCCGGGCGGGTCCTCGACGCCGCTGTTCACCGCCGAGCACCTCGACGTACCGCTCGACTACGAGTCGGTCGGTGCTGCCGGGTCGATGCTCGGGACGCGCGCCCTGCAGATCTTCGACGAGACCACCTGCGTGGTCCGCGCGATCACCCGGTGGGCCGAGTTCTACGCCCACGAGTCCTGCGGCAAGTGCACGCCCTGCCGGGAGGGGACGTACTGGCTCAAGCAGGTGCTCGGACGTCTCGACCACGGCCAGGGCACCATGGAGGACCTCGACACCCTCCTCGACGTGTGCGACAACATCCTGGGCCGCTCGTTCTGCGCGCTGGGCGACGGCGCGACCTCGACCATCACCTCGGGCATCGCCCTCTTCCGCGAGGAGTTCGAGGCCCACGTGACCGGGGGCGGCTGCCCGCTCGACCCGGCCGCCTCGGCCCTCTTCGAGTACACACCCCGGCGATCGGACGTCCGAGCGCTGTCCGGGACTGCAGCAGGAACGGTGGGAGCATGACGACGACGACACCGAAGACCGGGACCTCGGGGAGCACCCCAGCCCCGGCCGACCAGGTGACGTTCACCATCGACGACGTCGAGGTCGCGGTGCCCAAGGGCACCCTGGTCATCCGCGCCGCCGAGCAGATCGGCATCCAGATCCCGCGGTTCTGCGACCACCCGCTGCTCGCCCCCGTGGGTGCGTGCCGTCAGTGCCTGGTCGAGGTCGCCGCCCCGGACCGCGAGGGCAACGTCCGGCCCATGCCCAAGCCCCAGGCCTCGTGCACCCTCGAGGCCACCCCCGGCATGGTCGTCAAGACGCAGCACAGCTCGGCGGTCGCCGACAAGGCTCAGCACGGCGTCCTGGAGCTGCTCCTCATCAACCACCCGCTCGACTGCCCCACCTGCGACAAGGGTGGCGAGTGCCCCCTGCAGAACCAGGCGATGAGCAACGGGCGGGGCACCAGCCGCTTCCACGACGTCAAGCGCACCTTCCCCAAGCCGATCGCGATCTCGACCCAGATCCTGCTCGACCGCGACCGTTGCGTGCTGTGCCAGCGCTGCACCCGGTTCTCCGAGGAGATCGCGGGCGACCCGTTCATCGATCTGCAGCAGCGCGGCGTCAAGCAGCAGATCGGCGTCTTCGACCCCGGCGTGCTGGGATTCGCAGGCAACGAGGCACCGCCGGTGTACCGCGGGGTCCAGCCCGACGGGGCCCCCGTCGCGGCGGTCACCGGCATGCCGTCCACGGACCCGGCTGACCCGGCCGGTCCCGCGGGCCAGGCCACCGTGGACACCTCGGGTCGGCCCTTCGCCTCCTACTTCTCGGGCAACACGGTGCAGATCTGCCCCGTGGGGGCCCTGACCAGTGCCGCCTACCGGTTCCGCTCGCGGCCCTTCGACCTGGTCTCGACCCCGGGGGTCGCCGAGCACGACGCCAACGGCGCAGCCATCCGGGTGGACCACCGTCGCGGCGTGGTGCTGCGCCGTCTCGCCGGGGACGACCCCGCGGTCAACGAGGAGTGGATCAGCGACAAGGACCGTTTCGGCTTCCCCTGGCAGGGGCTGGCCGACCGGATCACCGTGCCCATGGTGCGTGAGCCCGGCGAGGACGGGACCCGCGGCGAGCTGCGCCCGGCCAGCTGGGCCGAGGCCTTCGAGGCCGCTGCCGAGGGGCTCGCGGCTGCGCGCGCTGCCGGCGGCGTCGGTGTGCTGCCCGGCGGTCGCCTGACCATGGAGGACGCCTACGCCTACGGGAAGTTCGCGCGGGTCGCCCTCGGCACCAACGACGTCGACCACCGTGCACGTCCGGCCTCGGCCGAGGAGGAGTCCTTCCTCGGCCACCACGTCGCCGGGTCGCGGATGTCGGTGACCTTCGCCGACCTCGAGCACGCACCCGCGGTGCTGCTGGTGGCCTTCGAGGCCGAGGACGAGGGCGGCATCACCTTCCTGAGGCTCCGCAAGGGCGTCCAGGGTGGTCGCACCAAGGTCTTCTCGGTGGCCCCCCTCGCGAGCCGTGGCCTCGAGCGCCTCGACGGCACCCTGGTCCAGGCTGTCCCCGGGACCGAGCCCGAGGTGCTCGACGCGGTGGGCACCTCGACCAAGGCCTCCGTCTCGGCGGTCGCCGAGGCGCTGGGCCCCGAGGCCGTGATCCTGGTCGGGGAGCGTCTGGCCACGGTCCCTGGCGGGCTGAGCGCGGCGCTGCGCCTCGCCGAGCGCACCGGGGCCCGCCTGGCGTGGATCCCCCGGCG
>NZ_JALPKN010000081.1 GCF_023630195.1 Actinotalea sp. C106
GGACCTGCCCGTCGAGCTCGACGGGGCGGTCGGGCGCTCGATCCGCGCCGCCGAGGAGGTGCTCGCCCGGCGGCTGGTGCAGCGCTACCGGGCCGCGCTCGAGGCGCGCACGAGCGACGTCGTCGTGGACGGGGTCGACCACGCGCTCGCTCGCCGGGTGGCCGCCGCAGAGCTCAAGGACTCGAGCTCGAAGGCCAAGGGCGAGAACGTCTTCACGATGGTCCGCCGCATCGGTCAGGCCAAGGCGGGGCTCGCTGCCGACTACGCCGCGCAGCTGGCCCGCAACGTCGGCAAGGTGGTGTTCTTCGCCAAGCACGTCGACGTGATGGACCAGGCTGAGCAGACCTTCGCCGACCGCGGGATCCGCTACGCCTCGATCCGCGGCGACCAGACGCCCAAGGTCCGCGAGAAGAACATCGCCGCGTTCACGGGGGACCCCGAGGTCTCGATCGCGGTGTGCTCGCTGACGGCCGCTGGCGTGGGGCTGAACCTGCAGGTCGCGTCGAACCTGGTGCTCGCCGAGCTGTCCTGGACCCACGCCGAGCAGACCCAGGCCATCGACCGCATTCACCGGATCGGCCAGGCCGAGCCCGTCACCGCCTGGCGGGTGATCGCCGCCCAGACCATCGACGCCAAGATCGCCACGCTGATCGACAGCAAGTCAGGGCTGGCCGCGCGGGCGCTGGACGGGGCCGGTGAGGACGAGACCTCGTCCACCGACGTGCAGCTCGACGCCCTGGTCGGCATGCTCACCGACGCGCTCGCCGCCGAGGGCGTGGTCTGAGGCGCGGCGCGCCGTCCCTGCGGGCCAACGGTCGGACTAGTTCGATCCGGCTGCGCGCCACGCCTCCCGGACGGACTCGAGCGCTTCTTCGGCAGTGACTCGCAGTCTCGTTTGGTGTCCGAGCGCGCGGCGCCACGCTGTCTCGTCAGGGGCCGCGGTGAACACCCAGCTCGCCGGGGGCCGACCCTGCGGACCGCAGCGAGTGAATACCTCGACAGCGTCGGTATCGATGCGAGCTTGCTCAGCCAGAGCCCAGAGGTCGTACAGGTCGCGGGGTGCGTGCCGGTCCATCCACGCGCTGAGCTTCGCGGCTGCGAACCCTGCCGCTGTCAGGGTCCGCAGGCGTGCGGGCGGGGCGTCGCTGTAGCGCTGGTCGATGTCCCGCACTTCCGTCGGCCAGAGGTAGCCCTCGCCGCTGAGGAGCTGAACCTGGACGCTCGCGGTCCCCTGCACACCAACTGTCGCCGGTTGGTTGCCCGACGTCGCGCTGAGCGCGGGGCGCCAGGTCGGGCGGCCGTGGCTGCGGGCTAGACCCCGCTGCACAGCTGTCGCGATCTGCGCGGCGACGTCACCGCGGGGCGCCAACGCGATGAGGTCGAGGTCCTCGCTGAGCCGGGCATCGGTCAGGTAGGTGCGCGAGAGCGCTGTGCCCCCGAAGAAGACGACGTCGTCGGAGGGGACTCCGGCCGCGATCGCGCCGAGCAGGTGGGAGATCAGGTGGTCCCGGCGCACCTGCTCCATGTCGACGCCGAAGCGCTCGGCGACAGCCGCCCACTCGTCGAACGGGGAGACGGTCATCGCTTTGCCGCGACTCGTGCGTAGGTGGCGCGCATGCGCTGGTGGCCGGCGATCTGCTCGAGCACCGCCGGGTCGCACGACGGCCACAGGGCATCGATGGCCTCCTGGGCGTCCAGGTCCTCGGTCCGGGGATCAGCGCGCGCGAGGTCGAGCACCGTCTGCTCGGGAGTCGTCACCAGGACGTGGCCGAGCTCCGTTGCCATGGCCACAGCGTCGAGCTCACCGACTGCGCGCATGACGAATCGGACCTGACCCTCGCGATCGGTCAGTCGAAGCGGTCGGCGTTGGGTGGGGACGGCGACGTAGCCGACGCCGATCGCGCGGGGGAGGGCTCGATGCATGCGCGCAGCAGTGAGTCCGGTCAGGACCGGTACCTGGGCGCCGTACAGAGCGGTCGCGACGGCGCCAGTTGCTGTCTCAAGCGCCGGCCTCCAGCCGCCGCCCGCATGCTCCGGTGGGACGGCGCAGTAGATGCCGTGAGCGAGGCGGTGCACCACACCACGGCGGTTGAGGATCGCGAGCTCAGGCCCGGGGTGCGAGTAGAGGCCAGCAAGGCTCGGGGCGCGAACCGTCTGCATCGGCGCTCGCGCAAGAAGCCTGCGTACCTCACGCTCGGTGTTCACCATGCAGAGTTTAGTCACGTGGACTAAGAAATGCACAGTAATCGTGTCCTCACGAAGCTGGTGCACGTTGAGTGCGCAGGTGCTGGGGCTACCCCGCCTCGGCGCCCAGCGGCATGCTGACGGACGCGCTCGCCGCCGAGGGCGTGGTCTGAGGGACCGCTGCGCACGCACGGACCAGCGCTTCGTCGCGCAGGCCTGCCCCGGCCACGGCACGATGGCTGTCATGCCCGGTGAGACGCGTGAGCTGGCGATGTTCCCCCTGGGATCCGTGCTGTTCCCGGAGATGCCCCTGCCGCTGCGCGTCTTCGAGCCACGCTACGTCGCGATGCTCTCCGCGGTGCTCGGCGATCCCGAGCGTGAGTTCGGTGTGGTGCTCATCGAGCGCGGCTGGGAGGTCGGCGGGGGAGACGTCCGGTTCGACGTCGGCACCGTCGCCCGGGTCGCGAGGGTCGAGATCAGCGACGGGACGATCGAGCTGCTCGCGACCGGCGCTGCGCGCTTCGAGGTGGTGCGCTGGCTCGGCGACGACCCGTACCCCCGGGCCGAGGTGCGGGAGCTCGAGCCGCTCGAGATGGACGAGGAGACCGTGCCTGCGCTCGCCTCGGCCGAGGGCGTGGTGCGCGCGACGCTGACCAGGGCGAGCGAGTTCGTCGAGCTGCCCTGGGCTCCCGACGTCGAGCTGTCGCCCGAGCCCTCGCAGCGCATCTGGCAGGTCGCCGGGATCGCACCGCTCGGCTCGCTCGACCAGTTCGCCATGCTCAGGTCGAGGACCGCCGAGGAGCTCCTCGCCACGCTGGTCGAGGAGACGCAGGCCGCGGAGGTCCGCTTCACCGCCGGCTGGGCAGAGGACGATCAGGACGACGCCGCTCCGTAGGCTGGGGGCGATGGGGCACAGCAGGCGGGACCGCGGCGTCGTCGAGGTGTCGCTGAGCGAGGACCACGCTCCGCACCCGGAGCGCCAGCCGCACGGACCTGAGGCGGGCAGCGCGTCGAACCGTCGTCGCAGGTGGTGGCTTGCCCTGGCTTCTGTCGTCGTGGCGATCGGGGTCTTCGTCGTCGGCAGCGTCGTCGAGGACCGCCGCGAGGATGCCCGCCGAGCGGAGCTGGCGAGCATCCCTGGCGTCCTGCCGCACATGGAGGGCCCCCTCGAGGAGCTGTGGCAAGAACAGATCGGCACCGAGGTCATGGCTGACGACGGTGTTGCCGCCTTCGCCCACGCCGGGCTGCTCCAGGGGGTCGACCTCGCGTCCGGCGACGTGCTGTGGAGCCGTGAGTACGGCACGGACGAGGCGTGCCAGTCTGTCGAGAGGGTGCGCACGCCTGCCGGGTCCGCAGAGCAGGGCGGTGGGGACGTCGCCCGGGCTCCAGAGTGGATTGCCTGCCGCACGGTCCACGAGGTGCCGGCGGAAGGCCCTGAGGGGGCGGGGGTCAGTACCGTGGTGGTCCTGCTGGTCGCGACGGGCACTCCGGTCGCTGAGCTCGAGGTCGCCGGGAGCGTCATGGCGGCTGGCGGGCACGGCCCGGACCTCTTCGTCGCCTCGAGCGTGGCGGGCGAGATGCAGGTGCAGCGGTGGGACGTCGACTCGGGGCGACTCGTGTGGGCGCGACCCGCACCGGAGGGTCTGGCGATGACGATCGCGGACGCCGGTCGCGCCCTCAGCGTGGACGACGGTCTGCTCTGGTGGGGCCCACCCGGCACGACGGCGCTGGACCTGGAGACGGGAGTGGAGCTGCCGGAGGAGGCGCCCGCACCGGGCGGGCGGCAGGTCGCGGATGGTGGATCCCTGGTCCCGCTGAGGGACGAGAGCCACGGCGTCGCCGCCACCCAGGTGCTCGAGCCGGACGGGGCCCTGCGGTTCGAGGTCGAGGCCGAGCCCTGGTTGCCACCGGTGAGCGACGGGTCGGCCGACGACGTCATCACCATGCGTCGCGTGGAGGCCGGACTTCTGCCCGGGTCCGGGGCGGTCGTCGGTGTCGACGCCCGCACGGGGGCGATCCGCTGGGAGGGTGAGCTCTTCGCGGGGGTATCCCCGCGCATCCAGGTGGACGGCGTGCTCGTCGCCGTGGGCGGTGGCCGGGCAGTCGCGCTCGAGGTCGCTACCGGGGAGACCTTGTGGGAGAGCGCCGCACGCATCCCGCCGAACATCAGCACGATGTCGGACGGCGAAGTGATTCTCGTGCCGACGTTCGACGACTCGACGGGACTCGTGCTCGCCGCGCGCGAGGTCCGCACCGGCGAGGTGCGTTGGACCGTGTCGATCCCTGAGGGCACGCTCTACGCCGGGTTCTTCGGGGACGTCGTCCTGGTCCGGGCCAGCGATGGCACCGCTCTGATCTTCGGGGCCGGACCACGCGAGGGCGGTTGAGGTGAGGACGATGCACGGGTGAGGTCAGACGAGAGCGGATGACCACGCACCTCGAGGGCTGACAGCGGCTCCGCTGCGGTGACCTGGAAGCGTGCCACCGTCTACGAGCGCCGGAACAGGCCCGTACGCGGTGGGTAGATGCTCGCGAACATGGTCTCGGCTTCCGCGGGGAGGGAAGACCCAGGCCGGGCCGTGGCGTGCCGGGAGCTGTGCGCGGGGAGGCGCCGGTCATTGCTACCGAGGCGCCAAGGGAGGGCCCTTGAGCGGGGGCGCCGTCCTCAGACCCGGGGGCTGTGCCTGGTGGGGTACATTCCGCGGATGGCGCTCCGCAGGGACTCCCGGGGATCGGTGGGCCCATGAGCACCGCGACCGTCGTCGGTGGTGGGCCGGCCGGCCTCGTCGCCGCAGAGGTGCTCGCGCGGGCCGGCGTCGCCGTCACGGTCTTCGACCGCATGCCGTCACCTGCGCGCAAGTTTCTCCTGGCGGGTCATGGTGGGTTGAACATCACCCACTCCGAGGGCCGCGAGCCGATGCTCGGCCGGTACGGACCTGCCGCTGACGAGCTCGCGCCGATGCTCGAGGCCTTCGGACCCGAGGAGCTGCGCGCCTGGTGCGCCGAGCTGGGCGAGCCGACGTTCGTGGGTTCCAGCGGACGGGTGTTCCCGCAGTCCTTCCGCGCGACACCCCTGGTCCGGGCCTGGCTGGCCCGCCTCGCCGAGCTGGGGGTGAGCATCGAGCGCCGCCAGCACTGGACAGGGTGGACCGAGGACGGCGCGGGGCTGCGCTTCACCGGCCGCGAGGGGGAGGTGACGGAGGTGCGCAGCGACGTCACGCTCTTCGCCCTCGGCGGGGCGTCGTGGCCCCGGCTGGGTTCGGACGGCGGATGGGTCGAGCCCTTCGCCGGTCGCGGTGTGGCGGTGGCGAGCCTGCGTCCGGCGAACGTCGGGGTGCGGGTCGCGTGGAGCGAGGTGTTCTCGGGCCGGTTCGAGGGAACGCCGCTCAAGCAGGTCCGCCTGAGGGTCTGCGGGGGCGGGGCCTCGCGTGGGGACGCGGTGGTGACCAGGGCCGGGCTGGAGGGCGGTCCGGTCTACGCCGTCGGCGCCGGGATCCGGGAGGCGCTCGAGCGCGACGGGCGGTGCGTCCTGGAGGTCGACCTCCTTCCCGACCTCGAGCTCGACCAGGTCGCCGTGCGGCTCCAGAGACGTCGGCCCAAGGACTCCGGGTCCACCTGGTTGCGGCGCAGCCTCGGGCTGGACCCAGTCCAGATCGCCCTGTTGCGCGAGGCCCTGGCGGGCGCCTTGCCGACCGAGCCGTTGGCGACGGCCTCCCTGGTCAAGGCGGCTCCGGTGGAGGTCGTGGGCACCATGCCGATCGAGCGGGCGATCTCCACCGCGGGCGGGATCGGTTGGTCGCAGGTCGACGCGTCGCTCATGCTCCGTGACCTGCCGGGAACCTTCGTCGCTGGGGAGATGCTCGACTGGGAGGCCCCGACGGGCGGCTACCTCCTGCAGGCGTGCTTCAGCACCGGTGTAGCGGCTGCTCGTGGTGCGATCGGCTGGCTCGAGCGTGCGGCGCCCTGAGCGCGACCCGCAGGGAGGCGGGCACGCTGGCACAAGAATGGCCACCCGCGTGGGCAGGTGGCCATTCTCGTACTGCGAGGACCTGCGAATCGCGCAGATCACAGGGGTGGAGGTGGCGGGAATCGAACCCGCGTCCGACGGCAGCGAACCAGGGCTTCTCCGAGTGCAGTCTGCTGTGATTTTCTCGGCCCCAGCACTCACGCAGACAAGGTGCTGACGGGCTCAGTCACAGTGCAAGTCCCCGCAGCCCCTGTGACGCAGGCTGCGAGCAGTGGCTCTCTAGATGACGCCAGACACTGAGTCGAGAGCTACCTCAGGCTGACGGACTTCAGGACTCGCTCAGGCGGCGAGTGCGAAGTCGGTGCGCTTGGAATCGGCACCTATTGGTTTGCAAGGAGCGTTTACGAGATAACCTTGCATCCTCGACTCGCTTCTCCTGGATCGACAACCATCGTCGAAACCGATCACCCCCTGTGCAGTTGTGAAGCACTCGCTCCAGCAGCCGGGGCCACGGGGACGAGCAGTCCAACTCTACGCGACATCGGCCGCGGCGTCGCCGGTATTCCGGTGGGGGAGCCCTCCAGCGATCCCCGACGACGCCGTGACCGGCGCGACCACCCTCAGTGCTTGCGTCGCCGCGGGGTCAGGACGTCGAGCAGCAGGCCGCCGGCGATGCCCGCGAGCCACACGTCCTTGGCGATGGCCAGGCCGTCGGGGGTCGGGCGCACCGAGCCCTCCTTGGTCAGCCCTGGGGTCTTGAGGTACATCCGCAGCAGTCCGCCGGAGAACGCGCCCAGGGCGAGGGCCACCACGGTCGTCGGGACGAACGGGAGGATCAGTGCGGTGCCGAGGGCGATCTCCGCGCGGGACAGGTTCTTGACGAACTCCTGCGGGTCCATGTCGGCGACCTCGGGGTAGGTCCCCGCGGCCAGGCCGTGCAGGCCGGCGGCCGTCTCGGCGTCGGCGTTGCGCTTGTTCAGGCCTGAGTCCAGGATCAGCGCCCCCGCAGCGAGGCGGCCGGGCAGGTGGGCGAGACGAAGGCTCATGGTTCTCCTCGGGTCGTGACGGTGGTGCTCCACCGAACCTACGTCGGGGCCGCACCCGGCGCGCGTCGTCGCCACCCTCAGGTGAGCAGGGCCGCCATCGCGTCGTGGGTCGCGACCAGGTCCTGCCGCAGGGCGAGCTGGAGCTGCCCGCCCTGCCGCACGACGACGACGACCTCGGGCAGGTCGCGCAGCCCTCCCTCGTCGGCCGCGGCGTCCTCGTGCAAGGTCAGTCGCAGACGGGAGTAGCAGTGCGTCAGGTCGCGGACGTTGGCCGGGCCGCCCGCCAGGTCGAGGATCCGCTCGGCGAGGGAGCTCACGCGGCACCCCCCGCGGTCAGGCGCGAGACGTGCAGGGCGAGGTACAGGCGCTCGTCCTCGGTCACGTCCCAGCCGAAGCGCTCGGTGAGCAGGGCGCCGATGCGGGTCGCGCACGCGTAGGCGCGAGGACGGGCGGCGCGGACCGCGTCGTGCAGGTCGTCCCCGGTGACGGGGCTGCGCGGGCCACCCTGCTGCTCGCGGAGGAAGAGGTGGCGCAGGTGCGTGACGAACCGGGCGACGTCGAGGGACTGCTCGTCGATCTCGATGGCGTACTCGGCGCGGATGATCGCCAGGGTCTCGGTGAGCACCTCGGTCATGCGGACCGTGGTGCTCATGTCCGGTGCCCCGAACTGCGCGTTGACGAAGTGCAGGGCCAGGGGGATGGCCTCGAGGTCGGGCAGGCGCACGCCCCGTCGCTCCTCGATGATCCGCAGGGCCACCCGGCTGAACGCGACCTCGGCCGGGTACAGGTAGGGCACCTCCCACTGCAGGGGGTACTCGATCTGCGAGCCGTCCTCGGCCCGTCGCAGCGCGAAGCTGATGTGGTCGGCCAGCGGCACCAGCACGTGCTCGGTCACGTGGTCGCCCAACGCCTCACGGCCCGCGCGGACGATCTCCTCGGTCACCTCGATGTCGGCGAGGGGGATCTCCTCGACGAAGGCGGCGATGCGCTCTGCGGTCTGCGTGCCGCTGGCCACGAAGGTGCGCTCGACGCGCTCGGTGTCGACCGCGTCACCGGCGTGGGCCTGGAAGCCCAGCCCGCGGCCCATGAGCACGTGCTCCGAGCCTCGCTCGTCCACACCGAGCACGACGTTGTTGTTGAAGACCTTGCTGACCTGAACGCGCCTCCTCCTTCGCAGCTCGCGTGGACTACCGGGATCATGATCCTCCTGGGCCCGCCGGCCGGGGGAGCCGACAGGCCCAGGAGGGGATCAGGAGCCGGGGACGACGCGCGTCCCGGCCCGGGGTCGGTGCAGCGGGATCACTGCACCACGGTCAGGACCGTGGCCCCGCGCTGCACGGCACCGGGATCGGCGACGACCACGCTCGGTACGTCGCTGCTGTTGGTCACCAGGACGACGGTGGTGGGGTCGTAGCCGGCGGCCCGCACCCCGTCGAGGTCGACCGTGCCGAGCAGCTCGCCCTGGGCCACCGTGGAGCCCTGCGTGGCAGCCGTGGTGAAGTGCTGGCCCTTGAGCTGGACGGTGTCGATGCCCACGTGGACGAGCAGCTCGACGCCGTCGGCCGTGCGGATGCCGAAGGCGTGCGGCATGACGCTGACCAGCTCACCCGCGACCGGGGCGTGGATCTCGCCCGAGGTCGGCACCAGTCCGACGCCCTCGCCCAGGGCCCCGGAGGAGAACACCTGGTCGGGAACCTCGGCCAGGGCGATCACGCGGCCCTCGAGCGGCGCGCCCACCTCGACCACCGCGGTGCGGGTCAACGTCGCCGTGCCACCGCCTGCGGCAGCAGCACTGCCGGTGGCGGTCGCGGCGTCGTCGGACGGGGTGTCGTTCTTCGCGACGTCCTCGGCGGGGACGGCGGCCGGTGCTGAGGCCGGCAGGTCCTTGAAGCCCAGGGTGAGGGTCAGGACGAGGGCCAGCACCACGGCCACACCGGTGCCGATCAGCTGCATGGTGAAGCTGCCGATGTTGATCGTCGAGGTGATGGTGATGAGGCCCGGCAGGACGAAGCCCTCGGCGGCCGAGCCACCCGCGGCGGCGATGCCACCACCGACGGCGCCGGCGATCACGCCGTAGACGAAGGGCTTCTTGAGGCGCAGGGTCACGCCGTAGATCGCGGGCTCGGTGACACCGGCGAGGAACCCGGAGACCGTCGAGGGGCCGGCGATCTGGCGCAGCTCGGCGTTGCGGGTGCGGATGAACACTCCCAGGGCGGCAGCGGCCTGGGCGAGCACCGCGGCGAAGAGCGGGCCGGTCAGCAGCGAGTAGCCCTGGACGCCCAGGTCGTTGGTGATGATCGGCACGAAGGCCCAGTGCAGGCCGAAGATCACGAAGACCTGCCACAGGCCACCCATGAGTGCGCCGCCCACGGCGGGGCTCAGGGACCACAGCGCCTCGATGCCGTGGGAGATGCCCTGGCCGGCGTAGGTGGTGGCCGGCCCGATGGTCAGCAGGGTGAGCGGCACCAGCACGAGCACGACGAGCATGGGGGAGAGGAAGTTGCGGACCGTGCTGGGCAGCACCTGGTGCAGCCAGCGCTCGAGGTGGCTCTGCACCCACACGGCGACGATGATCGGGATCACCGAGGAGACGTAGCTGACCATCACCACCGGCAGGCCGAAGAAGCTCACCGGGTCACCGGTGTTGAGGGCCATGATGTCCGGGTAGACCAGGGCACCGGCGATCGCCATGGAGACGAACTGGTTGGCGCCGAACCGCTTCGCGGAGGTCACCGCGAGCAGGACCGGCAGGAAGTGGATCAGTGCGTCCGAGGCCGAGTACAGGATCGTGTAGCTCTGGGTGGTGGCGTCGAGCCAGCCCAGGGTGACCACGAGGGCGAGCAGCGCCTTGAGCAGGCCGGTGCCGGCCAGGGCCCAGAGGATCGGGCTGAAGATCGAGGAGATCAGGTCGATCGCCCGGTTGAGGATGTTGCCCTTGGGGCCTGCCTCGGCAGTCTGGGCGCGCTCCCCGGTCAGCGAGGAGATCTTGCCGAGCTCGGCGTAGACGGTCGGCACGTCGTTGCCGATGACGACCTGGAACTGACCGCCGCTCTCCACCACGGTGATGACGCCGGGGGTGGCCTCGACGGCGGCCTTGTCGGCCTTGTCACGGTCGACGAGCTTGAAGCGCAGGCGGGTGGCGCAGTGCACCACCGAGCTCACGTTGGACTCGCCACCGACCCCGTCCAGGACGGCGGCCGCTGTTGCGTCGTACTTCACGATTCCTCCTTGAACCAGTCCGTTTGAGCGACCCGCCTGGGCTGGTCCGGGCAACAAAAAAACCCAAGCTCGTGGGCCTGGTCGCTCGCGGGGGCGAGGACTCGGCCAGAGCTTGGGTTTTGCCTGGAGTGCAGTAACAATCCCAGAACCGGCGGGACGGCGTGCCGTCCGGAAAGGGAACATAGCGTCGCGTCCACGCCGTGTCCACCCTCAGGTCCGACCGCGCTCGACCCGGCTCCATGCCCGGGGGCTAGCATCGGCGACCGTGCCCCCTGCCGATCCCGCCCCGAGTTCCACGCCCCTGACCTTGCACCTGGTCCGCCACGGTCGCACGGTCTACAACAGCGAGGGTCGGCTCCAGGGCTGGTGCGACTCGCCGCTCACCGAGGAAGGCCTGCGTGGGGTACGCGTGACGGCCGAGCACCTGAGCGGCACGTCCTTCGCGGCCGCGTACGCGAGCCCGTCGGGGCGGACGGTGGCCACGGCCCGTGAGCTGCTGAGGCACCACCCGGGCACGGGGCTCACCACGCTGGACGGCCTGCGCGAGTTCAGCTTCGGCGACTACGAGGCCACCCTCGAGGTCGAGCTGTGGGCGCGCATCGACCCCCACGAGATGTTCACCGGTGTGCTCATGGGTACCTTCGAGGGGCTGCCCGGCGGGGAGTCGTCCCCGACGTACCTGGCTCGGGTCGAGGCCGCCTTCGAGCAGATCGTCGCTGCCCACCGCGACGACGAGCACGTGCTGGTGGTCGGGCACGGCGTGACCCTGATGGCCTACCTGGTCATGGTGCACGGAGCAGCGGTGAGCCCCCTGGCCAACGCGAGCATCTCCACCGTCGAGATCCACGCCGACGGAGGCCGGCGCGTGGTCCTCGCGGGGCTGGACCCTGCGGCCCAGGGCCTGCCGCAGCCGCCCGTGCCCGCCGGCCCGGAGTGAGCCGGCCGTGTCGTTTTGACGGTGCTCCGGAGCGAGGCGTATAAAGCACATCACTGCCGAGGATTGTTACTGATCTCGATCAGGCAAGACCTGGGATGTCGTCGTCGGGCCCGCCCGCGCCGCGTCCTGGGTCTTTTTTTGTCCCCACCACACGGGTGCGGACGCTCAAGGACGACGGGGAGCAAGAGCGGTGCTGCAACGACGAGCCACGATCAGGTCCAGCTCGGGCCTCCACGCCCGACCGGCGTCCCAGTTCACCCAGGCCGCCGCGGCCACGGGCTTCCCGATCACGATCGCCCGCGCCGGCGGCGACGGGGTCCCCGCGTCGAGCGTGCTCATGGTCATGGGCATGGCCCTCGACCACGGTGAGGAGGTGGTGCTCGCCTCGGAGTCCGTCGAGGCCGAGGCCGCCCTCGAGGAGCTCGTGGCCCTGCTCGAGACGGACCTCGACGCCGCCTCATGAGCCTCACGACGAGCCCAGCGCTGACCGGTCTCGGTGTCGGACGCGGGGTGGCGGTCGCACCCGTGGCCCAGCTGCGCCCCGCCCCCCGGGCCCCGCAGGACGAGGCCGCCTCCGAGCGCCACTGGTCGAGCACGGGCTGCGAGGC
>NZ_JALPKN010000082.1 GCF_023630195.1 Actinotalea sp. C106
CCCGGCCCCCGGAGGTGGGCAGGTCCGGGCGCACCAGCAGGACCGTGGTCCGCGCGCCCCGGCCCACCACCAGGGGCACCAGACCGGCCGCCGCCGCGAGTCGTGTGAGCCGCCGCCGCCCTCGCAGCCCACGTGGAGGCTCCTGGACGGCCAGGACGTCGGGGGCCAGGTCCCGGAGCACCTCGACCAGCGCGCCCTGGTCGTCCCGCAGCTGGCGCAGGTTGTAGGTCGCGGCTCGGAGCACGGTCACGCCCTCAGTCGACACCGTCCGACGGCGACCGGCCACTCGTCCGGGGGTCGTCGTGACCGTCATGACGTGCCACGATGACCCGACCGACCTCGCCCGCGGCCACCGTCCGTACGCGACCCAGCGATCACCGGAGACCTCATGCGCTCGACCCGACGTCTCGTCCTGCCTGCCGCCGTCGGGGCCCTCGTGCTCCTCGCCGGGTGCTCGGGCGACACCGACACCGAGACCACGCCCACCGACGAGGAGACCACCCCCGTCGAGGAGCCCGCCGAGACCGAGGAGCCCGCCGCCGCCGCGGGCGGTGACGACTGCTTCGAGGGCGAGTGGACCGCCGACCTCGAGGCCATGCGCGACGCGACCCTGTCGGCCCCCGGCTTGGCCGAGCTCGACCCCGAGGTCGAGGTCAGCGGCGAGTCGTGGGTGACCTACGCCGACGGGGTGATGACCACCGAGTACGACCAGCAGACCACCGAGCTCGCGATGTCCCTGGAGGGCCAGGAGATCGTCAGCACGAGCGTGTACGACGGCACCATGACGGCGAGCTATACGGCCGCGGACGGCACCCTCGACGTGACCGAGGTCGACATGTCCGGGGTCGAGATCTCCACGGCCACGACCGTCAACGGGGAGGCCATCGAGGTGCCCGACCTCAAGGATCTCGACACCATGGGCATGGACCTGGGCGTCTCCTCGACGTACACCTGCGACGGTGACGAGCTGTCCCTGACCCCGCAGGTCGAGGGGGCCGAGGGCTTCACCCAGGTGCTGACCCGCCGCTGACCGGAGCCCGGTCAGCCCAGGTGGGCCTCCTGCTCGAGACGGCCCTCACGGTCCACCCGGGCCGCGCGCAGCCGCGAGGCGATCACGGCGCCGAAGGCGATGCCCGCCGCGATCACCGCGATGCTCAGCCGCAGCACGTGGTTGGCGTCGTCGCCGATGCTCACCTGCACCACGGCCGGGGCGATGAGCAGGGCGACCAGGTTCATCACCTTGATCAGCGGGTTGATGGCCGGGCCGGCGGTGTCCTTGAACGGGTCGCCGACGGTGTCACCGATGACGACGGCCTCGTGGGCGGGGGAGTTCTTACCGCCGTACTTGCCGTCCTCGACGATCTTCTTGGCGTTGTCCCACGAGCCGCCGGCGTTCGCCAGGAACACGGCCATGAGGACGCCCGCGCCGATGGTGCCCGCGAGGAACCCGGCCAGCGGCCCGACGCCCAGGCCGAAGCCCACGGCGATCGGGGCGAAGGCCGCGAGCAGGCCGGGGGTGGCGAGCTCGCGCAGGGAGTCGCGGGTGCAGATGTCCACGACCTTGCCGTACTCGGGGCGCACCTCCCCGGTCATGATCCCGGGGTTCTCGCGGAACTGACGGCGCACCTCGAAGACGATGGCCCCCGCGGCGCGGGTCACCGCGTCGATGGCCAGGCCCGAGAACAGGAAGACGGTGGCCGCCCCGAGGATCACGCCCACCAGGGTGATCGGGGAGATCACCTCGTAGGAGAGCATCGCGAAGCTCAGGCCCTCGGGCTGGATCTGGTCGCCCAGGTCGGCGACGGCCTGCCGCACGGCGTCGGAGTAGGAGCCGAACAGGGCGGTCGCGGCCAGGACCGCGGTGGCGATCGCGATGCCCTTGGTGATGGCCTTGGTGGTGTTGCCCACGGCGTCCAGGTCGGTGAGGATCTGCGCGCCCTCGGCGTCCACGTCCCCGGACATCTCGGCGATGCCCTGGGCGTTGTCGCTCACCGGGCCGAAGGTGTCCATCGCGACGATCACGCCCACGGTGGTCAGCAGCCCGCAGCCCGCGAGGGCGATGAGGAACAGCGACAGCCAGACCGAGCCGCCTGCGATGAGGAAGACCGCGCAGATCGCCGCCGCGATGATCCCCGCGGTGTAGACGGCCGACTCGAAGCCGACCCCGATGCCCGAGAGCACCACGGTCGCGGCCCCGGTCTGGGACGTGCGGGCCACGTGCAGGGTGGGCTTCGACGTCGTGCCCGTGAAGTAGCCGGTCACCCACAGGATCACGCCCGCCAGGACGATGCCGATGACCACGGCGAGGGTCGCGAGGAGCCGCGGGTCGCCGTCGTGCCCGACCAGGACGTCCCCGACGCCGGTCAGCTGGTCGAAGGAGGAGGGCAGGTAGAGGAAGGCCGCGACGGCCGCGAGGACGGCGCCGAGCAGGGCCGAGGTGTAGAAGCCGCGGTAGATGGCCTTGAGGCCGCTCTCGGTGCCGCGCACCCGGGTGATGACCACGCCCAGGGCTGCCGTGATGGCGCCGATCGAGGTGACGATGAGCGGGAAGACGAGACCCTGCTCACCGAACGCCACCTTGCCCAGGATGAGCGCCGCGACCAAGGTCACGGCGTAGGACTCGAAGAGGTCCGCGGCCATGCCCGCGCAGTCCCCGACGTTGTCCCCCACGTTGTCGGCGATGGTCGCGGCGTTGCGCGGGTCGTCCTCGGGGATGCCCTGCTCGACCTTGCCGACCAGGTCCGCGCCGACGTCGGCCGCCTTGGTGAAGATGCCGCCGCCCACCCGCATGAACATGGCGAGCAGGGCGGCCCCGAAGCCGAAGCCCTCGAGCACCGCCGGGGCGTCGCCGCGGTAGATGAGGACCACCGAGGCCGCACCCAGCAGCCCGAGGCCAACCACGGACATGCCGACGACGCCGCCGGTGCGGAAGGCGATGCGCGCCCCCTCGGCCCGTCCGCCGGGGCGGGTCGCGGCCGAGGCCACACGCACGTTCGCCCGCACCGCGAGCCACATGCCCAGGTAGCCGATGGCCGCCGAGAACCCGGCTCCGAGCAGGAAGAACACCGACCGCCCGATCTTGACCCCGGCATCACCGGGCAGCAGGAAGAGCAGCGCGAAGACGATCACCGCGAACAGCACGAGGGTGCGGAACATGCGGCTCAGGTAGGCCGAGGCGCCTTCCTGGACGGCGGTGGCGATCTCCTGCATCTTGGGTGTGCCCTCGTCGGCGGCGAGCACCTGGCGCCGCAGCACCAGGGCGAAGACGAGCGAGACGACCGCGATCGCGGCGATCACCCCGACGATGGTGAGGCTCGAGGTCCCGAGCGTTGGCATCCGTCCTCCTTGACGTGTGCGGTGCCGGCCCGGCGTCGTTGCCGGCGGCTCGCGCGGCCCCCTGAGCCGCAGACGCGCGCAGTCTACGGGTCAGGGGGTGGATCTGGTGGGCGACCCCAACGTTCTGGGCCTGCCCGTCGTCATCATGGTCAGAGGGTGCGCCGCAGGGGCGCGCATCCTCGACATCATGGCCAGTCGGGATGGGCGCAGGGCGCTCACCCACGTCGAGGGGGAAGCACGGATGGCGCGGTGGGAGCACTCACTCGACGAGCTGGTCCGCACACGCGGGTCGGCGCTGGTGGGGTACGCCTACCTGCTGTGCGGCGACCGCCGTGAGGCTGAGGACCTGGTGCAGGACGCCTTGGTCAAGACCTTCACGCGGGGCCGCGGCGGGCTCGAGGCCCACAACGTCGAGGGCTACGTCCGCAAGGCCGTGCTGACCACCTACCTCGACGGGTTCCGACGACGACGGCGGTGGGCAGCGGTCCGCCACCTCGTCGCCGTCCCCGACGTGCAGGCCGGCCCTGAGGGGCCCTCGGCCGACCGGGTGGACGTGCGGGAGGCCCTCGACGGGCTCAGCCCCCGCGAGCGCGCCTGCGTCGTCCTGCGCTTCTACGAGGACATGACCGTGCCGGCGATCGCCGAGGAGCTCTCGGTCAGCACGGGGGCAGTCAAGAGATACCTGAGCGACGGGGTGCGCCGCATGGAGGGCCTGCTCGGACCGGTGGTCGAGGACGAACCACGACCCGAGGACGACCCGACGACCGTCGAGGAGATCGATGTCCTGACCGGAGGGGGAGAGCGGTGAAGATCGACCTGGAGCAGGCGCTGAACGACATGGCGCGATCCGTGCAGGATGACGACGCCTCCGCGAGGATGCACGGGCGCGTGCGGCAGATGGTGACCATCGTGCGGCGCCGGCGCGCGGCGCGGCACACCGCGGTGGGCATGGTCGGTGTGGGGGCCGCCGCGGCGCTGGCCTTCGGCGGGCTGCAGCTGGCGGACGTGGCGGTGGATGAGCCGGTGCCGCCGGCGGGGCCGAGCGACGACGTGGTGCCGACCTCGGACGCGTGCGGCCTGACCCTCGGAGAGATGGGATGGGTGCAGGACGGGCCGGTCACGCTCGAGCTGGTCGACGAGGCTCCCCGAGGTCGGACCGACGGTGGCCTCAGCATCGAGACCCAGGTGAGCGAGACCGAGGTCGAGCTCGAGCTGTGGGGTTCGACCCGCTACGTGGCGGTCGACCCGTCCACCGGTCGCGTGGCCGGCGTCCCGGAGGACGACGACTGGGAGCCTGACTGGGACGCCGTGGTCGACATGGTTGGTCCCGAGGAGGCGCAGCGGTTCATGTCCAGCACGTCGATGCCCCTCTGGGACTGCGCGGACGGCGAGGCGGCCCCGGGCCCTGAGAACCCGCTCGGTCCCGGCGAGTACGACGTGTACGCGATGCGCGAGATCCGCACGGTCCAGCAGGTGAACGGCGGCCGTGAGTTCGTCGCCGTCGGTGGCCCCTGGCGGATCGAGACCGGCCCGGACGCCGAGGGTGCCGAGGACGCCACCAGCGACCAGCCGAGCGAGGGCGCGAGCGAGGAGAGCTTCAGCGAGGAGGAGACCGCCGCCCTGGTCACCCTCAACGAGCTCGTGTCGTACGGGAACGAGGACCCCACGGCCGCCTTCCCGCAGTGCGGCACCTCGGTCGACGTCCTGGATGACGGTCCGCGCGACCTCGTCCTGGACCTGGATCTCGCGTCCACCGTGATCGAGGAGGGCGGCGTCTTCGTCGGCACCGTCGACCTGCGGATGGTCGGGGCCGGGTCCGTCGTCGGCCGCGTGGACACCGCGGGTGCCACCCTCGTCGTGGTGCGCGACGGCGTCGTCGTCTCCCACCAGCCTGTCGAGGCAGGCGGGGTGATCAACGTGGAGCTGCAGGAGGGTGCTGTCCAAGAGATCCCGTTGCACGGCAGCCGGAACCTGTGCGGGACGGGTGAGGGCGGGGACGGCCCTGCGCTCCCGCTGCCCCTCGGGGAGTACCAGGTGATGGCACTGGTGGAGGTGACGCTTGAGGAGCGGGGAACTGGCGAGGGCGAGACCACGCGCCTCACCGGGTCATTCACCGCGATGAGCCCACTTGAGGACACAGCGTTCAGGTAGACCTT
Organism: Actinotalea sp. C106; assembly: GCF_023630195.1. Taxonomy (GTDB): domain Bacteria; phylum Actinomycetota; class Actinomycetes; order Actinomycetales; family Cellulomonadaceae; genus Actinotalea. The sequence goes on from NZ_JALPKN010000082.1 coordinate 5,493, forward strand.
TCGCCGCGCGGGCACGGCCCGGGCGGGTGAGAGTGGAGGGGTGACACACACCGCGAACCCCTCCACCTCCCCCGGCGCCGTGCTGCTGGACATCGACGGCACCCTCGTCGACTCCAACTACCTGCACACCTACGCGTGGGTGAAGGCCTTCCACGAGGTCGGTCACCCGGTGGACGCCTGGCGGGTGCACCGCGCCGTGGGCATGGGCTCGGCCCTGCTCCTCGAGGAGCTCCTCGGAGCCGAGGTCGCTGAGAAGGTCGGCACGGACGCCAAGGAGCGCCACTCGGCCATCTACGCCGAGCTCGGCGACCTGCAGCGGGTGCTGCCCGGGGCCCGAGAGCTGGTGCACGCCGTCGTCGAACGCGGTGCGCGGTGCGTGCTCGCGACCTCGGCCGGGCCCGAGGAGCTCGAGAAGCTTGAGGCGGCCCTCGACCTCGGTGACGCGCTGACCGGCATCACCTCGGCACAGGACGTCGAGAACGCCAAGCCCGCCCCGGACCTGGTGAACGCGGCCCTCGGGATCGCCGACGTCGAGCCGGGTCGCGCCGTCTTCGTCGGCGACACCGGGTACGACGTCGCCGCCGCGGCCCGCGCCGGGGTCACCTGCGTCGGGGTCATGACCGGCGGGGTCGGCGAGGCCGAGCTGCGCGAGGCCGGGGCCGCCGCCGTCTACACCGACGTCGCGGCCCTCCTGGCCGACCTGGACCAGAGCCCGCTCGCCCGGGCCTGGACATCCTGACCTGACCTGACCGTACGGAAGCACCATCGCGGCCCCTGGACCCCGGGCCGACACCCATCACACCGGAGGCACCCATGGCTGACCAGACCACCCCGCAGGACCCGACCGAGCAGCACGACAGCCACGCGTCGGAGACCATCTCCCACCCGGGCCTGACCCGGGACATGGACGAGCAGCCCGACCACGGCGAGGAGAGCTACCAGGGCTCGGGCCGGCTCGAGGGCCGCAAGGCGATCATCACCGGCGGCGACTCGGGCATCGGCCGCGCCGTCGCGATCGCCTACGCCCGGGAGGGGGCCGACGTGCTCCTCTCCTACCTGCCCGAGGAGCAGGAGGACGCCGAGATCACCGCGGGCCACGTCCGGGACGCCGGTCGCAAGGCCGTGCTCGCCCCCGGGGACATCCGCGACGAGGCGCACTGCAAGGCCCTGGTCGACCAGGCCGTGGCCGAGCTCGGCGGGATCGACATCCTCGTCAACAACGCGGCGTACCAGATGGCCCAGGAGGGTGGGATCTTCGACATCACCACCGAGCAGCTCGACCGGGTGATGAAGACCAACATCTACGCCCTGTTCTGGATCACCAAGGCCGCCCTGGCGCACCTGAAGGAGGGGGCGTCGATCATCAACGTCTCCTCCATCCAGGGCTACCAGCCGAGCCCCGCGCTCCTCGACTACGCCACGACCAAGGCCGGGATCATCAACTTCACGCGCGGCCTAGCCCAGCAGCTCGCCGAGCAGGGCATCCGGGTCAACACCGTGGCCCCCGGGCCCATCTGGACGCCGCTCATCCCCGCGACCATGGTCGGGGACAAGGTCGAGGGCTTCGGCGACGACACCCCCGAGGGCCGCCCGGGCCAGCCCGCTGAGCTCGCCCCGGCCTTCGTCTTCTTCGCCAGCCAGGAGTCCAGCTACACCACGGGCCAGCGCCTGGGTGTGGCCGGCGGCAAGATGATGCCCTGATCCACCCCTGGTGAGGACGTGGGCCCTGGCCCGCCGCCCTCCTCGCACGAGATGATCCGCTGAGTCAGCGGGGCATCGTCACGGCCCCGGGGGCCGCCCTCGTCGCAGGGCGGCCCCCGGGGCCGCTTGAGTCAGGGGGCACAGTGCGCACGAGATCAGTCCGTGCTGCGGTGACGGGGGCCGTCGGGCTCGCCGTCGTCGCGGCGGTCGTCCTGGTAGGGCAACAGCTCGGGGCGGGGCGCAGCGAGCCCGCATCCCCGGGCAAGGCCGTCACACCAACCGCGAGCGCGCAAGGATCGGACGACGTCGAGCAGGGCGGGCTCGCCGGACCGGGCTGGACCCCGACCGACCCCGAGGTCACCGCCGAGGGCCTACCGCTCGTCGAGGGGCGTGTCCTCATGGCTGCGCAGGGCGACGCCGGCGCCCTGCGGCTCGTCGTCGAGTCGCAGGCGGGCCGCGGGTCGGCGGCCAACGTGATCCTCGCCCTCGAGGAGGCCGGCTACGCGGTCGACGACGAGGCGACCGACGACGCCAGGCCGTTCTGGCACGAGGTGGCGGCCTCAGGCCCGGCGGGCTCGGTGCTCGCCGACGTGTCCAACGAGACCGGAGGCGGCTGGCTGGTCGACTACACCTTCACGCCCCCCAGCCCCTGACCCCACTCCTCGTGTCAGAACCTGGGATACCCCCAGGCATCCCAGGTTCTGACACGAGGGTGGCCCACGATGGGGCCCGCAGTCGACGGCACCAAGGTCACCGCGACGGTCCTCGGCGGCCCCTACCCGGTGACCCTCACCGACTGGTGACGGCGCCGACTGGTGACGGCGCCGACTGGTGACGGGCGCCGCCTGCCGACAGACCAAGCCTGGTGGCAGACGCAGCAGAGCCCCGCGACCCTGAGGGCCGCGGGGCTCTGCTCTGCGTGAGGCCGTGCGGGGCGGGTCAGCCCTGCTCGGCGAGGGCCTCGTCGATCGAGGCGTGGATCGTGAAGACCTGGGTCAGGGCGGTGATGCGGAAGACCTTGAGGATCTTCTCCTGGTCGATGACCAGCCGCAGGTCGCCGCCGAGGGTGCGGACCTTCTTGAGCGCACCGACCAGCACGCCCAGGCCCGTGGAGTCCATGAACTTGACCGCAGTCAGGTCGACGACCAGGTCGGTGTGCTCGCGGTCGATCAACGACGCTAGCTCCTCCCGCAGGGCCGGGGCCGTGTAGACATCGATCTCACCCGTCACGTCGACCACGGTCCGGTCGCCGACGACGCGGCTCGTGACGGACACGTCCACACCGGCCTCCACTCAACGTCTGCTGCGTGCTGATCGCGTTCATTCAACCAAACCCTGCGCCGCACCGCGGGTCGGCGCGCCTGCCGACCCGGCCGCAAGATCAGCCAGAGCGGCAGCGTACTCCGGTCTGGTCCCTGCGGACCGTACCTCCTGCAGCACGTGGTCGTGCACCCCGTCCCGCGCCAGCTGCTCGCCCAGGCGTCGCACCGCGTCCTCGTCGAGGACCGTCGGGTCGACCGTGGTGCGCACCTGGACCGGCACCCCGGCCTCCTGCACCAGGCGCAGCGACCGGAAGGCCGGGGTGGCGCTCGAGGCCACCCCGGTGATCGCGGGGTACAGGTCGGCCGGGGCCTTGATGTCCAGGCCCACCCAGTCCACCAGGGGCAGCACGGCCTCCAGGCGCCGCGGGTAGGCCCCTCCCGTGTGCAGCCCGACGCCGAAGCCCGCCTCCCTGACCTCGCGCATCGCAGCCGCGAGCCCCTCCTGCCGGGTGGGCTCACCGCCCGAGAACACCAGGCCGTCGAGCAGGCCGTGCCGCCGCGAGAGCAGGTCGGTGACCTGCTCCCACGGCACGACCCCGGGCACCCTCGGGTCGATCAGACCGGGGTTGTGGCAGTAGGTGCACTGCCACGGGCAGCCCTGCAGGAAGATCGTCGCCACGAGCCGGCCGGGCCAGTCGCAGGTCGACAACGGCACCAGTCCCGCGATCTGCAGGGTGCCCGCCCCGGCCTGGACCTGCACCGTGCTCACCCGACCGGCACCGGGACGTCGTCGGGCAGCCGGGGCGTGGCCGCCTGCTCGGTGAAGTGGGTGCGCTCGGCGTGCTCGCCCTTCTTCCCGACGTTGAAGGAGCTGACGGGGCGGTGGTAGCCCATCACCCGGGTCCAGACCTCGCAGGGCTCGGAGCACTGCGGGCAGGTGTGGTGCTCCCCGGCGATGTACCCGTGGGCCTGGCAGATCGAGAAGGTCGGTGTGATGGTGATGTACGGCAGCCGGTGGGTGCTCAGCGCCCGGCGGACCAGCTCGCGGCACGCCTCGGGGCTCGAGATCTGCTCGGACATGTACAGGTGCAGCACGGTGCCGCCGGTGTACTTGGTCTGCAGCTCGTCCTGCCGGTCGAGGGCCTCGAAGGGATCGTCGGTGAAGCCCACGGGCAGCTGCGAGGAGTTCGTGTAGTACGGGTTCTCGTCGGTGCCGGCCTGCAGGATGCCGGGGAAGCGCTTGAGATCCTCCTTGGCGAAGCGGTACGTGGTGCCCTCGGCCGGTGTGGCCTCGAGGTTGTACATGTGGCCGGTGGCCTCCTGGAACTCGACCATCCGGGCGCGGACGTGATCGAGGAGCCGGACGGCGATCGCGTGGCCCTCGGTGGTGGTGAGGTCGTGCTCGTCGCCGGTGAGGTTGCGGACCATCTCGTTGATGCCGTTGACGCCGATGGTCGAGAAGTGGTTCCGCAGGCTGCCGAGGTAGCGCTTGGTGTACGGGAACAGGCCCTCGTCGATGTAGCGCTGGATGACCTTGCGCTTGACCTCGAGGGAGTCCCGCGAGAGCTCGAGCAGCCGGTCCAGGGCCACGAGCAGACCGTCCAGGTCCCCGCGGTGGGTGTGGCCCAGGCGTGCGCAGTTGATGGTCACCACACCGAGGGAGCCGGTCTGCTCGGCCGAGCCGAAGAGCCCGTTGCCGCGCTTGAGGAGCTCGCGCAGGTCGAGCTGGAGGCGGCAGCACATCGAGCGGATCTGCCCGGGCTCGAGCTCGGAGTTGAGGAAGTTCTGAAAGTACGGGAGGCCGTAGCGCGCGGTCATGGCGAAGAGCCGGTCGGCGTTCTCGGACTCCCAGGGGAAGTCCTCGGTGATGTTGTAGGTCGGGATGGGGAAGGTGAACACCCGCCCGCTCGCGTCCCCCGCGGTCATGACGTCCATGTACGCGCGGTTGATGACGTCCATCTCGACCTGCAGGTCCCCGTAGGTGAAGTCCTGCTCGACCCCGGCGATCACCGGGACCTGGTCGCGCAGGTCCGCGGGGCAGGTCCAGTCGAAGGTCAGGTTGGTGAACGGGGTCTGGGTGCCCCAGCGCGAGGGCACGTTGAGGTTGTAGACGAGCTCCTGGATGCCCTGCCGCACCTCGGTGTAGCTGAGGCCGTCGGTCCGCACGTAGGGAGCCATGTAGGTGTCGAAGGAGCTGAAGGCCTGGGCCCCGGCCCACTCGTTCTGCATGGTGCCGAGGAAGTTGACGATCTGCCCCACGGCCGAGCTGAAGTGCTTGGGCGGGCCGGCCTCGACCTTGCCGGGCACACCGTTGAGGCCCTCGGTCAGCAGGGTGCGCAAGGACCAGCCGGCGCAGTAGCCCGCGAGCATGTCGAGGTCGTGGATGTGCAGGTCCCCGTCGCGGTGGGCGTGGCCGATCTCGGGGGCGTAGACGTGCGAGAGCCAGTAGTTCGCGGTGACCTTCCCCGCGGTGTTGAGGATCAGTCCGCCCAGGGAGTAGCCCTGGTTGGCGTTGGCGTTGACCCGCCAGTCCGAGCGGTCCAGGTACTCGTTGATCGAGGAGCCGACGTCGACCACCGTGCGGGCGTCCTCCCGGAGCCGGGCGTGCTGCTCGCGGTAGGCGATGTAGGCGCGGGCCGTGGCGGTGTGCCCTGCCGCGAGGAGGGTCTGCTCGACCAGGTCCTGGACGTGCTCGACGTGGGGGTAGGCGGCACCTTCGACCGTCAGGGTCGCGTGCACCTGGGCAGCGAGCGCGTCGGCCTCCGGGCGACCGATCCCTCCCGTGGCGACCCCGGCCCGCTCGATCGCGGCGCTGATCCGCACCCGGTCGAAGGTGGCGGTCGCACCGGACCGCTTGATCACCCCCCGTGGCAGCAGTGCGTCCCGGTCGGGCTGGGTGGTGCTCATGCGGGGTGTCCTCCTGGCTGGTGATCTCAACATCTAGTAGGGCATCTCACGTACTGCCACTAGATGTGCCATGTAACTCCCTCTCGGCGACGGCGGGCGGGGACCAACGTCCCTCGTCCGCCGGGGGATCGGGACAAGCCGGGCAGCACCGGCGGTGGGATGATCGGCCGGTGCCCGACTCCCCCCTGCTCGACGTGCTGCTGGCCGGGGGACGCCGTGCCGATCGACTGACCCACGTCGAGCACCTCCCACCGCGGGCGGGGCTCCAGGCCGACTGGCCCGCGTGGGCCGACGGCGAGCTCGTGGCGGGCTACCGGCGCCTGGGGGTCGAGCGCCCGTGGCAGCACCAGGTGGTCGCCTCCGAGGCCGCGTGGTCGGGGCGGCACACCGTGATCGCGACCTCGACCGGCTCCGGCAAGTCCCTGGCCTTCTGGCTCCCGGCCCTGACCGCCGTGCGGGCCGCCGAGCTGCAGGCGACGGGCGCCGGGGACGTGAGCCGGAAGTCGGAGGCCAAG
>NZ_JALPKN010000083.1 GCF_023630195.1 Actinotalea sp. C106
CGCGTTCGGCCGCGACACCGGCCTGGCCGGGCACGCCAGCCGCCGGGCGCTCCTCGCTGCGGCCGCGGCTGTCCCGCAGCTCGACCTCGACGCTCGAGGCGCGCACGACCCCGGAGAGCACCGGAAGGAGCTCGTGCCCACCGTCCTGCACCGTCTGCCGTGCCGTCCCGGCGGGTCCTCGACCCGGCGCGCGCACGGTCAGGCTGCGTGCCGACCCGACGAGCTCCTCGGTCCACGTCGCGACCTGCGCGGCGGAGAGCAGCCGGCTGCCCGAGGCGGTCACGACCTCCACCTCGACCTCGCCGCGCACCACCGCGTGCACCTCCCCGCCCTCGACCGAGACCAGCGCGAACGGGGGGAGCTGGGCGATCCCCGGGGCGAGCAGCACCTGGAGCTGCTCGGTGAGGGCCCCGCCACCACGCAACGAGATCCAGATGTCACGCACGGTCTCGGCCCGGGTGCTGCCCGGGAGCAGGACGACGCTGCCGTCGGTCACGACGGCGTACCAGTCACCGGGGGCGTAGGCGGGGACGATCATGGGGTCACCTCGGGCTGGGGACGGCTGGGACGGGGAATGGTGGCACCGTCGATCTCCTCGTCCCACGCGTCCACGGACGCGGTGGAGCTCAGGACCGGTCGGTCCTCTGCACGGAGGGTGTCGTCGGTGTCGGCTGCGGCGGCGACGGTGGCGACGTCCACGACGACGGCACTGACGTTGTCCCTGCCGCCGGCCTCGATGGCCTGGGCGACGAGGAGCTGGGCGGCCTCCTGCGGGTCGGCGACCGTGTGCAGCACGACGGCGATCGCCTCGTCGGGGAGCTCGGAGGTCAGACCGTCCGAGCAGACCAGGAGCCGGTCGTTGCTCCCGGCCGGGATGAGCCAGTAGTCAGGGTCGGGGTCCGGGCCGGTGCCGACCGCGCGGGTGATGACGTGACGCTCGGGGTGCTCGAGGACCTGCTCGGGGGCGATCTCGCCGCGGTCCACCAGCTCCTGCACCACCGAGTGGTCGACGCTGATCTGCTCGAGCACACCGCTGGACCACCGGTACACGCGCGAGTCGCCGATGTTGAAGACGAGCCAGTACGAGCCGCCGTCGTGGGCCGCGATGGCCACCCCGGCGACCGTGGTCCCTGCGGTACGCCCCGCGGCGACGGTCTCCCGGAGCCTGAGGGCCGTGCGGTGGAAGCAGTCGTGGACGTCGTCAGGGCTGGCCGACGCGCGCCCGGCGAGCTGGGAGAACTCCTCGACGGCGAGGCGGCTCGCGACGTCGCCGGCCGCGTGCCCGCCCATGCCGTCCGCGACGAGGAAGACCGGGGGGTAGGCCAGGAGCGCGTCTTCGTTGAGTCGGCGCACACGACCGCGGTCGGTCGCCGATCCCCACGACGTGCGCACTGGACCCCCACTCCTCGGGCCTGCCCCCGGCGCACCTGGACCGTGCGCCACCCGCGGGCAGACTCCCGTCACTCCATCGGCCTAGTGAGGCCAGGACTTGAGCCGTTCGCACGGACGAGTTTCAGGCGGCTCGGTCCACGAGGGCCTCGGCGAAGGACACGAGGGCGTCCTTGACGGCTCCTGAGGGCAGCGTACCCAGTGCACGCACCGCGTCCTGCGCCCACGACTCGGCCCGCGCACGGGTCTCCTCGACGACCGGGTGCACGCGCAGGCCCGCCACGGCCTCGGCGAGTGCGGCGTCCTCGGTGAGATCGGCGTCGAGCAGGCGCACGAGCTCACGGTCCGCCGTCGTGCCCTCTGCTCCCCCGGCCCGGGCACGCAGCAGGAGGGCGGGCATGGTGGGCACGCCCTCGCGCAGGTCGGTGCCGGGAGTCTTACCCGTCTGGGCAGGGTCGGCGCTCAGGTCGATCACGTCGTCGGCGAGCTGGAAGGCGACGCCGACCTTCTCCCCGTACTCGACCAGGGTGCTGACGACGTCGGGGCGGCAGCCCGCGAACATCGCACCGAACCGGGCCGAGGTCGCGATGAGCGATCCCGTCTTGTCCGAGAGCACCTGGATGTAGTGCTCGACCGGGTCCTCGTGCTCGGCGGGGCCGACGGTCTCGTGGAGCTGTCCGAGGCAGAGGCGCTCGAAGGTGCTCGCCTGGATCCGGACGGCGTCCGGTCCGAGCCCGGCGACCACGGCCGACGCGCGTGCGAAGAGCAGGTCCCCGGTGAGGATGGCGACGTGGTTGCCCCAGACCTCGTGGGCTGCGGGGGCCCCACGACGCACCGGGGCGGAGTCCATGACGTCGTCGTGGTAGAGCGTCGCGAGGTGGGTCAGCTCGACCACGACGGCGGCGTCGACGACCTCGGGCCGCTGCCCCTCGCCGAGCTGGGCGGCCAGGAGGGTCAGCAGCGGCCGCAGCCGCTTGCCCCCGGCGTTCACCAGGTGCCGGGAGGCGGTGTCCGCGAGGACGTCCGCATGGGCGACCGCGCCGCGCAGGCGCTCCTCGACCAGGGAGAGCCGACCCGTGAGCAGCTCGGTCAGCTGCGGGTCCGCCACCGGCAGGGACAGGGAGGTCACGGGATGAAGACCGCCGCGTCGGCGAGCACGTCGAGCAGCGGCGACGGGAAGACTCCCAGCCCGATGGTGCCGAGGACGCCCAGCCCGATCGCGACCGTCGTCAACCCCTCGGACCGGACCACGGTGGTCGACTCCCCGGCGGTACCGATCGGGTCGGTGAAGAACATCAGCACGATCAGGCGCACGTAGAAGAAGACCGCGGCGGCCGAGGCCACCACACCCACGACCACGAGCCAGGCGAGCCCGCCCTCGATCGCGGCCGCGAAGACCGCGAACTTCCCGGCGAAGCCGGCAGTCAGCGGGATCCCGGCGAAGGAGAGCAGGAACAGGGTGAAGGCCCCCGCGAGGACGGGGTGCCGCTGTCCCAGGCCCGACCACTGCGACAGGTGCGTCGCCTCGGCGACCACGGCCCCGCCCGGTCCCGCGTTGACCTCGCGCACGAGCGAGACGACCGCGAAGGCACCGATCGTCGCGAGCCCGTAGGCCAGCAGGTAGAAGAGCACCGAGCTGATCCCGGACTGGGTGAGCGCCACGACGCCGACGAGGATGAAGCCCGCGTGCGCGATCGAGGAGTAGGCGAGCATCCGCTTGATGTCGGTCTGCACGATCGCCACGACCGTGCCGACCACCATGGTGATGACCGCGACCCCGAGCAGCAGGGGCATGAGGTCCCACTCGAGGGGCGGGAGCACGACGTAGACGATCCGCAGCATCGCCCCGAAGGCGGCGAGCTTGGTGCAGGCCGCCATGAAGCCGGTGATCGGGGTGGGGGCACCCTGGTAGACGTCCGGGGTCCAGGAGTGGAACGGCACCGCGCCGACCTTGAACAGCAGGCCGACCAGCACCAGGACGAGTCCTGCGAGAAGCAGCCCGTCCATGCCCACGACCGTGGTCGTGGCGACGGCGATGTCCGCCAGGCGCACCGACCCGGCGAAGCCGTACAGCAGGGCCGCGCCGAAGAGGAAGAAGGCCGAGGCGAACGCGCCGAGCAGGAAGTACTTCATCGACGCCTCCTGGCTGAGCAGGCGACGACGCCGGGCCATGCCCGACAGCAGGTACAGCGGCAGGGAGAGGACCTCGAGGGCCACGAAGAGGGTCAGCAGGTCCCCCGCGGCCGGGAAGATCATCATCCCGCCGAGGGCGAAGAGCACGAGCGGGTAGACCTCGGTCTGCTCGAGGCCCTTGCGCCGCGCGACCTCCTCGTAGTCCGAGCCGGGGACCGCCGAGGCCGAGGGCGCGAAGGCGTCCTCCCCCGACTCGGTGCGGTCGGCGATGACCAGGAAGGCCACGAGGCCGAGCAGGGCGAGCATCCCCTGGAGCACGAGCGCCGGTCCGTCGAGGATCATCGAGCCGTCGAGCACCACGGTGCCGCCGGTCTCACGCACCCCGGACCACAGGGCCGCGACGGCCACGATCGCCGCGGCGGTCGCGACCAGGGACAGGGTGAGCTGCACCGGGCGCCGCACGCGCTGCGGGGCGAAGGCCTCGACGAGCACGCCGATCACTCCCGCGCCGAGCACCAGGAGCACGGGCGTCAGCTGGGCCCAGGCGATCTCGGGCGCCACGAAGGCCGCAGTCACTGGTCACTCCCGTCATCGGTGGTGCTGGTACTGGCCTCGTCGGCGTAGGTCGCGGTGGCGTCCTGCACGCCGACGTCCTCGAGGGTCTGCGAGGCGGGCTCGCGGACCAGGTCGAGGGCGGGGGCGGGGTAGAAGCCGAGCACGAGCATCAGTCCGAGCAGCGGCGCGACGACCACCTTCTCGCGCGTCGAGAGGTCAGGGGTCGCGGCGAGCTCGGGGCGCACCGGACCGGTGAAGACCTTCTGGTAGGTCCAGAGCACGTAGATCGCGGCCAGCACCACGCCGAGGGTGGCGACGATCGCCGCCGGGCGGTTGGCGCCGTAGGTCCCGACGATGACCAGGAACTCGCTGACGAAGGTCGAGAGGCCGGGCAGGGACAGGGCGGACAGCCCCGCGACCAGGAACGTGCCCGCCAGCACCGGGACCACCTTCTGCAGGCCGCCGAAGTCCTCGATGCGCTGCGAGCCCCGCCGTGCGACGAGGAACCCTGCGAGCAGGAAGAGCGCACCGGTCGAGAGCCCGTGGTTGACCATGTAGAGCGAGGCGCCCTGCACGCTGACCGAGGTGAACGCGAAGATCCCCAGGACGATGAAGCCGAAGTGGCTGACCGAGGTGTAGGCGATCAGGCGCATGAGGTCGCTCTGCCCGATGGCCAGCAGCGCGCCGTAGAGGATCGAGATGACGGCCAGCACGATGATCACCGGCGCGGCCCAGCGCGAGGCCTCGGGGAAGAGCGGCAGGCAGAGGGTGAGCATCCCGAAGGTGCCGACCTTGTCGAGCACCCCGACCAGCAGCACCGAGGTGCCCGCGGGGGCCTGCTCCGCGGTGTCGGGCAGCCACGTGTGCACCGGCCACATCGGCGCCTTGATCGCGAAGGCCAGGAAGAAGGCCAGGAAGATGAGCCGCTCGGTGGTGACCGACATCTCGGTGCCGACGAGGTTGTCGATGAGGAAGCCCTCGGGGCCGCCCGGGCCCTGCAGGTAGAGGGCGATGACCCCCGCGAGCATCACGAGGCCACCGGCGAGGGAGAACAGCAGGAACTTCACCGCGGCGTAGCGCCGCTGGAGGCCACCGAAGGCCCCGACCATGAAGTAGACCGGGATGAGCATGGCCTCGAAGAGCACGTAGAACAGGAAGACGTCGCGGGCCGCGAACACCGCGACCATGAGCGCCTCGAGGACCAGGACGAGGGCCATGTAGTGACGGACCCTCCCCCCTGCGAGGTCCTCGCGGGCGCTGGCGGTGGCCTCGGTGCCGGCAGCCGGCCGGTCGGGGTGCTCACGCCAGGCAGCGAGGAGCACCAGGGGCACGAGCACCACCGAGAGGAGCACGAGCAGCAGGCCGACGCCGTCGACGCCCAGGGCGTAGCTCACCCCGAAGGCCGGGATCCAGGAGGCCTGCTCGACCAGCTGGTGGGCGCCCGCCTCGGCGGCGTCGAAGCTCAGCGCCGCGAGGACGCCGACCAGGAGGGCCACGAGGGAGAAGCCGACCGCGATCGGCCGCGCGTGGCGGCGGACGGCGCCGGGCAGCGCCCAGAGCACCGCGGCCCCGATGAGCGGCACCACGATGAGCGTGGTGAGCCAGGGGAAGGTCTGATCCTGCATGTGTGGTGTCTTCCCCTCAGATCCGGAATGCCAGGACGACCGCGACGAGCACGACGATGCCGGCGACCATGGTGGACGCGTAGGACCGGACGTACCCGTTCTGGAGCTTGCGCACGACCTCGCCCGAGCTCGCCACGAGGCGGGCCAGGCCGGTCGCGGCGCCGTCGACGACCTGGCGGTCACCGTAGACGAGCGAGCGGGTCAGGTACTGGCCCGGCCGCATGAGCAGGCCCTCGTTGACCTCGTCCTGGTACAGGTCGCGGCGTGCGGCGCGGGTCAGCACCGAGCCCCGCGGCGGGACGACGGCGACCGGTGAGGCCGCGTACTGCCGCCAGGCCAGGAAGGCCCCGGCGAGGACCAGGAGGATCGTCGCGCCCATGATGACCGGGATCGGCAGCACGGGGTCGTGGTGCTCGGCGTGGCCGACCACGGGCTCGAGCCAGGTGACGAACCCGTTGCCGATGGCCAGGAGGCCACCCAGGGCGACCGAGCCGACAGCCAGGATGATCATGGGCCAGATCATGAGGGCCGGGGACTCGTGCGGGTTCTGGGGGTGCTCGCCCTCGGCCGGCGTGCCCTCGGTGCCCGTCCAGCGGCGGCTGCCGTGGAAGGTCATGAAGAACAGGCGCGACATGTAGAAGGCCGTGATCCCCGCGCCGACGAGGGCGACGGTGCCGAAGACCCACGGCTGCCAGCCCTGGCCGTCGGCGGTCGCGAAGGCCGTCTCGATGATCTTGTCCTTGCTCCAGAACCCCGAGAAGGGCGGCAGTCCGAGGATCGCCAGCCAGCCGGCGGCGAAGGTGATCCAGGTGATCTTCATGTACTTGCGCAGGTCACCGAACCGGCGCATGTCGACCTCGTCGTGCATGCCGTGCATCACCGACCCGGCCCCGAGGAACATGCCGGCCTTGAAGAAGCCGTGGGTCACGAGGTGGAAGATCGCGAAGGCGTAGCCGATGGGCCCGAGGCCCGCGGCGAGCATCATGTAGCCGATCTGAGACATCGTCGAGGCCGCGAGGGTCTTCTTGATGTCGTCCTTGGCGCACCCCACGATCGCACCGAACAGCAGGGTGATCGCACCGATGATCGCGACGACCAGCAGGGCGTTCGGCGCCCCGGCGTACACGGGGGCCGAGCGCACCACGAGGTAGACGCCGGCCGTGACCATGGTGGCGGCGTGGATCAGGGCCGAGACCGGCGTCGGGCCAGCCATGGCGTCCCCGAGCCAGGCCTGGAGCGGGAACTGCGCGGACTTGCCGCAGGCCGCGAGCAGCAGCATCAGGCCCGCCGCAGTCAGCAGGCCCTCGTTGGCGCCTCCCGCGAGGGAGAAGACCGTCTCGAAGTCGGTCGCGCCGAAGGCCCCGAAGAGGATCATGATCGCGACGAGCAGACCGAGGTCACCGACGCGGTTGGCCACGAAGGCCTTCTTGGCCGCGACGGCGTTCGGCATCGAGTGGTTCCAGAAGCCGATGAGCAGGTAGGAGGCGAGCCCCACGCCCTCCCAGCCGACGAAGAGCAGCACGTAGCTGTCGGCGAGAACCAGCAGGAGCATCGCCGCCACGAAGAGGTTGAGGTAGGCGAAGAACCGCCGGCGCGACGCGTCGTGCTCCATGTACGAGACGGAGTACACGTGGATGAGCGTCCCGACGAAGGTCACGAGCATCACGAAGGACAGCGAGAGCGGGTCGACCCGCAGGCCGGCCGCGAGCTCGAAGGAGCCTGCGGTGATCCAGTCAAAGAGGTGCAGGTCCTGGACGCGCTCCGCGGCGGGAGCACCCAGGGTGGCGACCATGAGGACGGCGCCCACGAGGAAGGCCGACCCCGAGGCGAGGACCCCCAGCCAGTGTCCCCAACGGTCGGTGCGGCGGCCGCCGAGCAGGAGCACCGCGGCACCCAGCAGGGGCAGGGCCACGAGCAGCCAGGCCGCGGTGAACACCCCCGTCGCGGGGATCGCCGCCTCGCCCACGGTGGCCGTGGGGAGGGAGGCGAGAGCAGACGTCAGCACGGGCGCTCCCTCAGCTCTTGAGCAGGTTGGCGTCGTCGACCGAGGCCGAGCGGCGGGTACGGAAGATCGCGACGATGATCGCGAGGCCGATGACGACCTCCGCGGCCGCCACGACCATGACGAAGAAGGCCACGACCTGACCGCTCAGGTCACCGTGGATCCGGGCGAAGGTCACGAAGGCGAGGTTCGTCGCGTTGAGCATGAGCTCGACGCCCATGAACACGATGATCGCGTTGCGCCGCAGCAGCACCACGGTCGTGCCGATCGAGAAGAGGATCGCCGCGAGGACGAGGTAGTTCGACAGGTTCATCGGATGGGCTCCTCACCCGTGATCGACCGCTCGGGGGGAGTCGACCCCGTCGCGTCGGGGTCCCCGGTGCCCTCGTCGGCCTCGGTGAGGTGCGGGGCGTCAGGACCCTGGAACGCAGCGACCTCGGAGACCGCTCGCTCCTGGCCCCGCACCCGCAGCACGCGCGGTATCGAGCTGTCGAGCGGACGCCCGTCAGGCCCGAGGGCGGGGACGTCCATGGCGTTGCTCCGGGCGTACACGCCCGGGGCGGGCAGCGGGGTGAGGACGCTCCCGGCGGAGACGCGGGCGTCCGCGCGCTCCTTCTGGCCCATGCGGCGGCTGAGCCGCTGACGGTGGGTGAGCACGAGCGCACCGAGGGCTGCCGTGATCAGCAGGATGCCGACGACCTCGAGGGCGAAGACGTAGTCGCCGAAGATGATGCGGGCGACCCCCACCGCGTTGGTGTCGGCGTTGGCGGCCTCGAGACCGACCGGTGTCATGTCCGCCGCGGTCAGCACCACGCCGCTCAGCACCCCGGCGAGGCCGAGGCCCAGCAGTGCGCCGATCCAGCGCTGCCCGGCGATGGTCTCGACGAGGGAGTCCGAGGAGTCGACGCCGACGAGCATCAGCACGAACAGGAAGAGCATCATCACCGCGCCGGTGTAGACGATCACCTGCACGACGCCGAGGAAGGGGGCCTCCTGCGCGACGTAGAGGATCGCGAGGCACACCATGACGAGCACGACGCTCATCGCGGCGTGCACCGTCTTGCGCGCGAAGAGCAGGCCCAGGGCCGCGAGGACCATCACGGGGGCGATGAACCAGAAGAGGACCTCCTCCCCCGTGCTCGTGCGTCCGGTCTCGGCCAGGGACGCCAGGACGGGGGCCGCGGGCAGCGAGCCCAGAGCCACGACGGACGCGCTCATCGGGCCTCGCTCTGCTCGTGCCCGGCGGGCCGCAACGCCGCGAGCGACTCGTCCTCGGGGCGCCACTGCGCGACCCAGTCGATCTGCTCGGGGACGGGACCGGCCACGTCGCCGCGGTAGTAGTCGTCGTCCTCGGTGCCCGGGACCATGGGGTGCGGGGCGGCCAGCATGCCGTCGCCCAGCGGGGCGAGGAGGTCATCCTTCTCGTAGATCATGCCGCGCCGCGTCGGACCGGCCAGCTCGTACTCGTTGGTCATCGTGAGAGCGCGCGTGGGGCACGCCTCGATGCACAGCCCGCAGAAGATGCAGCGCAGATAGTTGATCTGGTAGACGCGGCCGTACCGCTCGCCGGGCGAGAACTGGGCGTCGGGGGTGTTGTCCGCGCCCTCGACGTAGATGGCGTCCGCGGGGCAGGCCCAGGCGCACAGCTCGCAGCCGATGCACTTCTCGAGACCGTCCGGGTGCCGGTTGAGCTGGTGCCGACCGTGGTAGCGGGGCTTGGTCGGGACCTTCTCGTACGGGTACTGCTCGGTCACCGTCGGCTTGAACATCGACGCGAAGGTCACGCCGAAGCCGGCCGCCGGGGCAAGGAGCTCACCCAGACCGGACTTGCCTGGCAGGAGCGACTCGTACTCGGCGGCCGGGCGCGGGGCGCCGACCTCGCCGGCCTGGTCGCGCCGGGTGATGTCGTCGTCAGCCACGGGGCTCCTCCTCCTCGCCGTCGGACGGCTGGTCGGTCGTGCTCGCGTCGGCCTCGGCCGTGAGGACTGCGGTTGCGGTCCGCTGCTCGGTCTCCTGTGCCATCCGCGCTCGGCGTCGGGGCGAGGGGGGCAGGGTCTGCCCCGGCAGCGGCGGGACAGGGTATCCACCTGCGAAGGCGTCGAACTCGTCGGGCTCGGACCCGGTGGCCGGCGGCGCCTTCTTCTCGGGGATGAGGAAGGAGAGCCCGATGCCGACGACCGCGACCACGCCGAGGGCGATGAGCAGGGTCTGCAGGTCGATGTCGGTGAACTGACGGACGCTCTGCACCGCGGCGACCATGACGATCCACGCCAGGGCGGCGGGGATGAGGATCTTCCAGCCGAACTTCATGAACTGGTCGTAGCGGAAGCGCAGCAGCGTGCCGCGGATCCAGACGAACAGGAACATGAAGGTCCACAGCTTGGCGAGGAACCAGAGCAGCGGCCACCAGCCCTCGTTGAACATCCCGTCGTTGATGAGGTGCAGCCCGAAGGGGGCCCGCCACCCGCCGAAGAACAGGGTCGTCGCGATCGCCGAGACGTTGAGCATGTTGATGTACTCGGCGAGGAAGAACCACGCGAACTTCATCGAGGAGTACTCCGTCATGAAGCCCGAGACGAGCTCCCCCTCGGCCTCGGGGAGGTCGAAGGGCAGACGGTTGACCTCGCCGACCATCGAGATGAAGTAGATGACGAAGGCCGGCAGCAGCGGGAGGAACCACCAGATCTGATCCTGCGAGGCCACGATCTGCGAGGTCGACATCGACCCGGCCAGGATGAAGACGCTGACCAGCGACAGGCCCATCGCGAGCTCGTAGGAGATGACCTGCGCCGTCGAGCGCACCCCGCCCAGCAGCGGGTAGGTCGAGCCCGAGGCCCACCCGCCCAGGACGATGCCGTACACGCCGAAGGAGGCCGCGGCCAGGATGTACAGCACCGAGACCGGGAAGTCGGTCAGCTGGAGGGGCGTCAGCACGCCGAAGATCGACACCTCAGGGCCCAGCGGGATCACCGCGAAGATCAGCAGCGAGGCGAAGACCGAGATCATCGGTGCGAGCAGGTAGAGCACCTTGTCCGCGGCCTTGACGTTGATGTCCTCCTTGAGCAGGAGCTTCATCGCGTCGGCCAGGGACTGCAGGAGCCCGAAGGGCCCGTGCACGTTGGGCCCGGGCCGGATCTGCATCCGCGCCACGACCTTGCGCTCGAACCAGATCGCGATCAGCACGCTGGTGAGCAGGAAGACGACGACGCCGACGGCCTTGATCGCGACGATCCACCAGGTGTCGTTGCTGAAGTCCGCCCCGGTGGCCACGGCCACCTGGGTCGGCACGAGCGTCAGGCCCGGCATCAGAGCGTCCCTCCGTCGTCGGCGGTCGTCGCCGTCGTGACCGTCGAGGCCGCAGCGACCTCGACCACGGCGCCCGCGTCCGCCCCGAGGGTACGGCGCACGGCAGAGCCCACCGAGTTCGTCGGCAGCCAGACCACGCCGTCCGCCATGGGGGTGACGGCGACCGGCAGGGTGACCTGCCCCTGGGCGGTGCGCACCGTGACGCCCTGGCCCGAGGTGATCCCGAGCCGCTGGGCGTGCGCGGGCGAGACCCGCGCGACGGGACGCTGGGAGGTGCCGGCCAGGAAGGCCTCGCCCTCCTGGCAGCGGCCCGCGTCGAGCAGCAGGTGCCAGGTCGCGAGGACCGCCTGACCAGCCTCGAGGGCGGGAGGCTCGACCGCGGCGACGGCCGGAGCCGCGACGCGTCCGCCGTCCCAGCCACCGAGCTGGTCGATCTCGGCGTGGACCTCGGTCACGGTCCGCAGCCCGAGCTGCACTTCCATCGCGTCGGCGAGGGCGTCCAGCACGCGGTGGTCGGCCATCGAGGTCGAGGTCAGCGCCTGGGGGAACGGGCGCGGGCGCCCTTCCCAGTTGAGGAAGGTGCCGGCCTTCTCGACCGGCGGGGCCACGGGCAGGACCACGTCGGCGAGCTCGGTCACCGCCGAGGTGCGGACCTCGAGCGAGACCAGGAAGCCCACCGCCTCGAGGGCCGCGCGGGCCGCCGCAGGATCGGGGAGATCAGCCGGGTCCAGACCGCCGACCACGAGGCCGCCGATCTCGCCCGACCGGGCCGCCGTGAGGATCTGCTCGGCGTCGCGGCCGGGCTCGGCGGGGAGCCGCTCGACGTCCCAGGCGGCGCCGACGTCGA
>NZ_JALPKN010000084.1 GCF_023630195.1 Actinotalea sp. C106
CGGCGAGGCTGAGCAGTGCTCCGACCGCGACGGCGAGGAGCAGGCCCGCGGGGACCGGGCCGAGCAGCAGCCCGCCCTCGGCGGCGTCCTCGGCCGGGACGGCGTCCTGCAGGACGGTCGCGACCCCCGCGACGAAGGCACCGCTGAGCACGATGATCGTCACCGCGTTCCAGACCTCGAGGGCCACGCGGCCGGCCCCGCGGCCCTCGCGCGCGCCCTGGATCTCGCCCGTGACGCGTCGGATCTCCCGGCCCTCGGGGGCGCCCTCGGGCCGCAGCTCGATCTGCACGGGTGCCACGCTCAGTCCTGGGACATGGTGGCGACGGCCTTGGCGGTGCTCAGGCGCGTGCAGCGGGTCGCTCCCACGTGCACGGCGTCGGCCCCGAGGGCGGTGAGGAGCACGGGGTCGTGGGTGGCGAGGAGCACGGCGGTGCCGCCGGCGGCCTCCCCGCGGATCAGCTCGGCGAGGGCGTGGCGCATGCTCGTGTCCAGGCGGGCCTCGGGCTCGTCGAGGACCAGCAGGTCCCGGGGGCGCACGAAGGCCGCGGCGAGCAGCAGGCGCCGACGCTGCCCGGAGGACATCGCCGACGGCACCCCGTGCTGGTGGTCGGTCAGCCCGAAGGTCTCGAGGATCGCGTCGACGACGGTCGAGGTGTTGCGCACGCCGTGGCCTGCGGCGGTCAGCAGCAGGTGCTCGCGGGCGGTCAGGCCGGGGAACCATGCGTCGTCGTCGAGCACCCCGGCCACGCGGGCGCGGAAGTCCACCGAGCGCTCGTCGACCTCCCGGCCCAGCACCTCGAGGGTGCCGCCCAGGGGCTCGAGCAGGCCCAGCACCGCGCGCAGCACGGTCGACTTGCCCGCGCCGTTGGGCCCGATGACCGCCAGCACCTGCCCCGCGCGCAGGCGCAGGTCCAGGGGCGGGCAGACGGCGTCCGCCCCGTACCCGACGGCGAGGCCGCGGGCGTGGACGAGGTCGGGGGTCTTGGGCTGCGCGGCCACCGGGGTCAGGACTCGTACAGGCGGGGCGGGTGCGCGCCCGCGATGAACCAGGCGATCGGCCCGAGCAGCGGCGCGATGACGATCACCACCACCCAGATGGCCTTGGCGACGGGCTCCAGGTGACGGGCACGGGCCACGCCCATGAGGGCCATGACGAAGAGCACGACCGCGGCCAGGCCGAGCAGGAGGAAGAGGACGAGGATCTCCACGAGGCTCCCGAGGTTGCGGTGCACGCCGGCCCGAGGGGCTGGCGGGTGGAGCGCGACGCCCCGAGGGAACCGTACCGGGCGGGAGACGTCTCCTGAGGAGTGCCCTCGCCGCGGTGCTCGTCGCCTAGCGCCCCGAGTTCCGCGGGTGGTTCCGCGCCGTCCGCTCGTTGCCCCGCCGGTAGTTGCCCGTCCACCGCGCCATGACCTGCTGGGCGTGGTCCTCGTCGCCTGCGACCTCGTCGAGGAACTGGGCGGCTCGCCCGCCCCGCAGCACGGTCACGGCCGCTCCGTCGCGGAGCACCACCACGGTGCCGTCCTTGCGGTCGCGGTAGCTGAACCCCAGCGATCCCACGCCCTCAGAGCTCCCCGGTCCGTTGCAGGGTCCGCATCGCCAACCACCCGATGGGCACGCGGGCCCAGAAGGTCAGGGCACGGAACAGGAACACCACGGAGGTCGCGATGGCCGCGGGCACCCCGCCGGTGAGCGTGAGGCCGGT
Organism: Actinotalea sp. C106; assembly: GCF_023630195.1. Lineage (GTDB taxonomy): Bacteria > Actinomycetota > Actinomycetes > Actinomycetales > Cellulomonadaceae > Actinotalea. The sequence goes on from NZ_JALPKN010000084.1 coordinate 1,706, forward strand.
GATGAGGGAGATCTCGACGGTGCCGAGGCCGCCGGGGGAGGGCACCAGCGCCCCGGCGGCGTTGCCGATGAGGTAGATCAGGGCCAGGTCGATGAGCGACATCTCCCGACCGAAGGCAGCGAGGGCCGCGGCGAAGGCACCCAGGTAGCTCATCGTCATGATCATGTTGCCGACGGCCGCGAGGGCGAAGCGCTGGGGCTGGCCGAGCATCTGGACCAGACGGGGCCACGTCTGGCGCCACAGGGGCAGGACGCGGGCCGCGATCCAGTGCCGCAACGGGGGCACGAGCATCGCCGCGGCGATCGCGAGACTGATGACCCCGAGGGCGGCGATCACCGTCGTCGAGGGGATGCGCAGGGGGGTGTCGGTGCCGCTGACCAGGGACAGCACCACGAGCAGCAGCACCGTGGTGATGAACTGCGAGACCTGCACCAGGCCCACCGAGGCGACGGCGAGGGGGCTCGCGACCCCGCGCCGGGTCAGCATCCGCAGGTTGAGGGCCGCAGGTCCGACGCCGGCCGGGGCCACCAGGGCGACGAAGGCCGCAGCGGTCTGCACGAGGGTCGCGCGCCACAGCGGCAGCCGGATTGGCGCGAAGGCCACCAGGGCCAGGGCTGAGCCGAAGAAGGTCAGCAGCCCGAGCCCGAAGGCCAGGGCGGCCCACAGCGGCTGGGCCGTGGCGAGCGCCGCGCTGATCTCGGCGAAGTTGATCGTCGTGATGACCACGACGGCGGCCGCCACGGTCAGGGCGATGGTCACCACGGTCCGGGCGCCGAACCGCACGAGCCGCTCGGGCTCGATCTCGGCCTCGGGCAGTCGCGCGAGCAGCGCCTCACGGACCTCGGCGAGCACCCCCCGGCTCTTGCGGGCCTCCTCGCGGGTGGCCCGGGGCAGGGCGATGGTCTGCAGCAGCGGGCCGACCGCCGTGAGGTCCGGGTCGGGCAGCACGCGAGACGCGGCGCCGACGGCGCGCTCGGCCCCTACGCGCAGGGCCAGCAGGGCGAGGAGCTGGGAGATGTCGAGCCGACGGGCGAGCTCGGAGGAGGCGACGTCCCCGGACTCCCACCCGGTGAGGAAGGCCACGGGGGCGTCGCGACGGTCGACGAGCACGACGTCGGCCGTCAAGGCCCGGTGCGCGAGCCCGGCGGCGTGGGCGACGCGCAGCTGTTCCCACACGGCGTCGAGCACGTCGTCGTCCAGCTCGTCGACGGGCAGGTCGCGCACCGGCACGGCGCCGTGGGCGTGGCGCTGGATGAGGATCATCGAGTCGTCGGCCTCGGCCATGCCGAGCAGGCGCGGGGTGCAGACCCCGGCCGACCACGCCGCGTAGGAGAGCAGCGCGGCGCGTTCGGCGGCCTGGCGCAGGGACACCACGGCCCGGCCGTCGATGCCGCGCAGCCGGAAGGACCGCCACCACCGCGCGAGGGCACCGACCACCTGGCGGTCCCCGTCGAGCACCACGACGTCGAGGCGTTCGTCGTCGGTGGTGGTCATGGCGTAGACGCGGTTGTCGCCGTAGCGGGTGATCGCGACGGCGGCGAGGTCCGAGGCGAGCTCCTCGTCACCGCCCGGGTGGTCGGCCGAGACGCCGCGCACCCGGATGAGGCGACGGGGCTCGAACCCCGCGCGACGGATGCCGTTGACGAGGCTGGCGCCGTAGGCCCGCTCGCTCTGCACCCCGGAGAGGTAGCGGGTGCCGAGCCCGACGACGCGACCGAGCAGCACCGTGATGAGGGCGCCCGGCAGGGTGACGAGCCCGGTGATGACCGCGATGCCGAGGCCGATCCACAGCAGGTTCCACGACCACATCACCGTGCGACGGCGGTTGCGCGCCCCGGCCGCGGTCAGCAGGGCGGCGGTCCCCACGAGCAGGGCCGGGATGGTCACGACCCGCAGCCCGCGGGACCACACGCTGAGCGCGTCGCGCATCTCCTGCGCGCCGACCTCGGTGATCAGCCAGGTCGCGAAGAGGGCGAGGGCGGTCGCGACCACGGCCGCGGCGATCGCCTCGAGGGCCTGCCGCACCAGCCGTCGCAGCACCAGCTCGGTGAGGACTGCGAGGGGGGCGATGAAGGTGATGAGCCCTTCGAGGACCGTCACGGGGACGAAGAGGATGCGGCGCAGCAGCGAGGCGAACCCGCGCACGTCCTCGGTCAGGCCCGTGGTGGTGCCCTGGGCGTAGACCGCCAGGACCAGGACCAGGGCGATGCCCAGAGCGGCGGCCACCGCGGCGACCAGGTCCACCGGACGGTGCACCCGGATCGCGGGGGTGTCGACGATGCGGACGCCATGATCGGCTGGTCCTCGTCCACCGAGGCCGACACGGCCGCGGAGTGACGGGCTCGACATGATCGCGAGTCTAGGACGAGCGAAGGTCCCGACGGCGCGGACCTGCGGCACGTGGAACGGGGGCGACGCGTTGCTGGGGCAGGACGTCACCCGGTCCGACCAGTCGCGGCGCAGTGCCTGGGCGCGCGGCCTTGCGGGCGCGCTTGACCTCGTACATCGCGGCGTCGGCCTCGGCGAACAGGGCTGAGGGGTCGCGGACCTCGTCGACCGCGAGGGCCACACCGATGCTCGCGCCGACCGCGGCCATGCCCGCCCCGAGGGCCACGGGCTGGCAGACGGCCACCTCGAGCCGCTCGACGACGCCCTGCACCTCGGCCTGGTCGCGGATCTCGGTGAGGATCACGCAGAACTCGTCGCCGCCGAGGCGGGCGAGCAGGTCGTGCGGGCGCAGGGAGGACCGCAGGCGGCGGGCGACGACGATGAGCAGCTCGTCCCCGGCGGCGTGGCCGAGGGTGTCGTTGATCTCCTTGAACTTGTCCAGGTCGACGAAGAGGAGGGCGATGCCCGCTCCGGGGCCCACCTGCGGCAGGCAGACCTCGAGGTTGCGCATGAGCTCACCACGGTTGGGCAGGCCGGTGAGGACGTCGTGCGCGGCGGCGTGGGCGAGGGCCTCGGAGGCCAGCAGGCGGTCGGTGATGTCCCGCTGGTCGACCACGAGCCCTTCGACGAGCGGGTCGTCGAGCAGGTTGTGCAGGTTCCACTCGTACCAGCGGCGCTCCTGGGTGGCGTGGACGACGAGGACGTCGGCCGAGGCGCGGCTCCCGGGACCGGCGGCGACCACCTCGGCAATGCGGGCCGAGACCGTCTCTCTGTGCTCGATGTCGACCATGTCCAGCAGCGGCGACCCGACCAGCTGGTCCCCGGGATGACCCATGGCGCGCTCGACGGCGGGGCTGACGTAGGTCAACCGCCCGCTGCGGTCGCTCACGGTCAGCACGTCGTCCGAGCTGTCCATCAGGGCGCGCAGGCGGGCCTCGGTGCGGGCCAGTGCGTTCTCGGAGCGCTCCTGCTCGGCGACCGCCCGGCCCATGTTCGCGATGGCCAGCCACGCGAGCACCAGCAGCCACGCGGCACCGACGTGACCGTTGACGGGCTTGACCACGCTCGCGAGCCAGCCGAGCTCGACCCCCACCTGGCCAGCGACGGTGAAGACGCTCGTGATGATGGCCGCGGGTCGCCACCACCGGCTGCCCGAGCGTTTGATGTGCACGACGGCGACGATGAGCGCGGTCGCCGGAAGCAGGAAGCTCCAGCCGGCGGTCCAGCAGAAGGCCGCGAGGTAGGCGATGCCGACGGTCAGGCGCAGGCCGGCTCGCTGGTCACGCGGTCCGTGGCCGATCAGCCGGTGCACCTGGGCCGAGGCCGTGAGGCCGATGAGGGGGACCAGCAGTGCGAGCACCCAGGGGCTGCCGGTGACGAGCCCTCGCTCGTGCAGCAAGGAGAAGACGACGTAGCCCAGGCCCGCGAGCGCGACGGTCCCCAGCAGCAGCGGGATGCGCGCAAGATGGCGGGGGACGGGCACGTCGGTCTCATCGGCGTCGGGGCGCAGGGACTGAGTGGAACGGGCGGGGGGTCACCCCGATGGGTGACCCGGCGCGGGCGGGAGGCCCGGGGCCCGCGAAGTGCACTCTCGTGCCTCGATGTGGGCCAGGCTACGTGCTCGAGAGGGTTCGGATCGCGAGTGGGACGAGGAACGCCACGAGGAGGGCGATCATCGCCCAGTCGGCGAAGCGAAGTGATCCGACGAACGTCCGGAGCCGCCCCTTCCACGTCGTGGGTTCACCGACGCTGGCTGGTGCTCGTGCGACCGCCAGCCACCAGGAGCTGCCGAGGAATATCCCGCCGATCAGGAACAAGAGCGCCCACTGCGCAGAAAGCGGCCAGGAAGCCACTGTCACACCCCCATCAGGCGTTGACCTTTCGTAGCCGGCGCCACATCAGACGACGCCTGCGACGACACGAGCCCCGTCTTGCAGGTGCGTGATGCTGGCGGAGGCCTTGGTGGTCGCGCCTGCCCTTGTGAGCGACCTGTCACAGTTGGCACGTCGTGAGCGGAAGTTAGCTATGACCTGGCTCGGTGTCAACCACCGCGCAGGGGTTGCACGGGTGATCTCGAAGCCCAGGCCGGCGACGTGTCCCGTAGTCATGGCGACTCGATGGCGGCAGACTGCCCCGGTGAGCGAAGTCTTGGGCGCCCTCGTCGGTGACGCATGGGCGCGGCGCCGGGCAGGCAAGACTGCGTCGGCGACGTTGGTGGCGCCGGGCACCGTCGAGTCTGCGGTCCGGGCGCTCGACGGGGAGCTCCCCGGCCTGACCCGTGACCGGACCCGTGGCAGGTGGTCTGTTGGCCCTGGCTGCCTCAGCGTGCGCGATGTCCTGGTCGAGGTGGACGCGGTCGCGCAGAGCATCCGTCGCCCGTCCTTCCGGGAGTTCTGGACGGTCGACCAGGTGCGGCCCATCCCTCTCCATGACGGGACACGCTGATGCGTGGCTCTTCGCAAGGCTATGGCTCGAATGCCCGGAGGGAGGGGGCGAGGGCGATAGCGCTGTCGACGGCGGGCGGCGTCGCGGTGACGATCGGCATCACGGCGACCTGGCTGGCGGATGGTGGCGAGTGGCAGCCGCTCGGCCTCGTCGCGACTGGCATCGCGCTCATCGGCCTCATGCGTCTTGCTGGGCGGCACGGCGATGAGTACGAGGCGCACCTGAGAGCTGACGGAGCGACGGCTCGACAGGCCAAGCCTGATCCGTTGGGGCTCCGACGGGGATATCTGATGTACCAGGCGGGTCGTGCGGGGATGCCGGCTCGGCGCGCGATGACGCTCGCGTGGGGCGCTTGGCTCCTCCCGCTCGGCTTCGTCGCCGTCCTGTGGATCTACGCGATGCTCGACCTCAGCCTGGGCGCGGTGCGTACGTAGCTGGACCGGGCATCTCGCCGTCTACGCAGACGAGCCTCTACGCCCCGTCGAGCACCGTGTGCGCGACGACCAGCGGCATCGGATGCGGTAGGTCGACGACTCCGACCGCCTGGACAGAACCGCCCCGCTCAGGCGAGGACCTCGACGGGTGTTCCCAGGGGGAGGCCGAACTCCTCGACGAGCTGCGTGACGTCCTCGTCCCTCATGCGGATGCATCCGTGCGACGCGTCCGTCCCCACGGACTCCGGCTCGTTGGTCCCGTGGATCCCGATGACCCCCTCGCCCCCGGCGAACTGCTCGAGGACGGGGGAGTAGCCGGAGAGCCCGTAGGCGTACGCGCCGTAGGGCCCACCGGGCTCGGGCGGCTGCAGCAGCTCCTTGATGTAGTAGACCCCGCCCGGGGTGGGCACCTCGTCGCGCCCGACGCCCACCGGGACGTCGAGGACGACGTCGTCACCGCGATGCAGCAGCAGGCGGTGCTCGGTGATGCGAACCTCGATGCGGTAGTCGGTGGCGGACAGGCGGACGTCGCCCACGCGGACCCACCCGGTGGAGCCGTTCGGTCGCACGGGCAGGTGGACCTGCACCCAGTCCTCGCTGCGGTCGGCCACGAGGAAGGTGAGCGGGATGCTCCCCGGCAGCGACACGACCTGCTCGGCCGACAGCTGCCGGTCCGGCGCGTCCGCTCCCGCCTCCGCGTAGATGTCGACGGTCTCACCCTTCGCCGTCGCGATGACGGACTCCGGCGTGGGCTCGTCAGCGCTGGGCTCCGGGGCCGGGCTCGGCACTGCGGTAGCGGGGTTCGACGTCGGGGCCTGCGGGCGGGGGGTCTCGGCCGGCGCAGGCTCCCCGGAGCAGCCGGCGAGCAGGACGCAGGCGATGAGCACGGTTGCCGTGCGACCGGATGGGAAGAGGCGCATGCCCCACAAACTACCGGCGGGCGCCCACGAGAAGGCCCCGGGAACAGGCTGTTCGGGGCTGGTGCGGGCGGCCTCGACCTGGAAGCATGCACGTCGTCGTCCGTCCATGATCGAAGGAGTCCCCGTGAAGTTCCGTACCCTCACTGCCGGCGCCTGTGCCGGCGTCCTTGTCGCGGCTGGCGCGTCCGCTGCCGTGGCCCTCGAGGGCCCGGTCGACATCGAGGTCCTTGTCGCGGACGCCGACGGCGAGTTCAACTTCTTCTACGCGGACGGCGTCACCCCCGGCGACGGCGTCGAGCTCACGGCCGACGATCTCGACACCGAGCTGTCCGGAGCCGGTTGCGGGGCCGTCGAGGTCGACGTCGACCCCGAGGCGCAGACCGTCACCATCACGGCAGTCGAGGAGCAGGACGGGCCGTGCCTCGTCAATGCCCTCGGGGTCGTCCTGTACACGGACGAGATCTCCGAGCTGAGCCTCGTGTCCGACGGGTTGCTCGAGCTCGAGGGCGAGCCCGCCGAGGCGGACGTCGACTACGTGGTCGAGACCGTGGTCGGTGAGGACCTCGGCGACGTCGAACTCGACCTGGACACCGACGCCGCCGCAGTCCTGTGGCTGACGATGGCAGAGCCACTGAGCCTCACTGGCTCGTCGGTGCTCTCCTACGAGTTGCTCGCCGACGAGGTCCCCGAGGAGGAGCCGGTCGACGAGGAGCCCCCGGCCGCCGAGGCGCCGGCGGAGCCTGCCCGGCCCGTCGTCGCGCAGCCGACCTTCACCGGCTGAACCGACCACCGACGAGGGCCTCGCTGCACGTCGCAGCGAGGCCCTCGTGCTGTCGTTCGGGGAAGGTGAGCGCTCGAGGCGGATCCGCACGACCGTGCTCCCGGCCGGCGCCGGAGTCGCGTCATCGGACCGGCCGGTCCGGCCCCGCTCGTCGAACCGCACCCCACGCCGCTGCCAGCGTCTGACCCGCGTCCTGGTCGATCGCCGCGTGGACCTGCCGCTGCTCGGCCTCGCTCGCCCGCACCGCCAGGAAGAACCGGTGCAGCGCCAGGCCGGTGAGCTCTCCCACCGGCTGCCGCATCTTCCGTGCGAGGGAGGCGTTCGGGTGTCCCGAGGCCACGTCGTCGGCGAGCGCGAACCGCTCTGCCAGGAGGTCGACCATCTCCGCCGGGAGGTCGTAGTTCAGCAGCAGCCCGCTGGCGATCTCCGGCTCGTCGGTCGTGATGATGGTGAGGAGGACGTCCTGGCTCAGCGTCCGGTTGGCCGCGAGGGCGTGCCGCTCCTCAGTGGTGCCGTCGCGCGCCACCGCCGCAGCGATGGACGGAGGCAGGTCGGGGTCGTCCAGACGCGCAGCCCAGCCCTGCCATCGCTCGCTCATGCGACCCCGAGCACCTCGAGCCACTCCGCCGGCAGCACCGCGTACCCGACGAAGGACACGACGTCGAGCACCGTGTGCGCCACGACCAGCGGCATCACACGCCGCCGTCGGAGGTAGTACCAGGAGAAGACCACGCCCATCACGACGTTCCCGATGGCCATCCCTGGTCCTTGGTACAGGTGGTAGGTCCCACGGAGCAGGGCGCTCGCGGCGATGATCGCGGGGACGGACCACTTGAGCTCGAGCAACCGCTCCATGAGGTACCCGACGGCGACGACCTCCTCGAGCAGGGAGTTCTGCAGGGCCGCGAGGATGAGCACCGGCACGGTCCACCAGTAGGCGTCCAGCCCCGCCGGGTTGATCAGCACGTTCAGGCCCAGGGCCCGCCCCGCCAGGTAGAAGGCGAGGCCGGGGATGCCGATGAGGGCCGCGAGCCCGGCACCGACGCCGAGGTCCCGACCCATGCGTGAGCCGTCCAGCCCGATGCGCCGCAGGGAGGACCGACCGTGGTCCGACAGCAGGTACAGGGCCAGCGCCACGGGCACCAGCGCGAATGCGATGCCGGCCACCTGGTAGGTCAGGTCGAGGTAGGGGCGCGGTGACCGGGTGGGGTTGAGGGTCGCGGTCTGCTGGGAGAGGGCCTGCTCACGGGTGAGCCGCTCGACCAGGCGCAGGGCCGCGTAGAAGGCCGACTGCCCGAGGGACAGGCCCAGCACGATCCACACCTCGGCGCGCAGACGGCGCCGTCGCGCGGGCGGTAGGACGGCGGCGTCGCTGCTCGGAGCAGCGGGGGCGGGGTCCGGGGCGGGGGTGGACTCGGCGGGCACGGGGCAACGCTACGGGAGCGGGCTGGACGGTTCCTGGACGTCGTCGACCGAGGTGGACACCTTGACCGCTTGACGCGCGGATCCCAGCGGTGCACTGTGGACAAAGCAGTTTGCAGTACAAAGTAGTTGCCGTGCGAGCGGCCAGCAGCAACCGACGTGCCGAAGCCCACCGGAGGACCCATGACCGCCGACCCGACCCGCAGCACCGGGCGGACCACCCCCGCCCCCGACGGCCCGACACTCCCCGATGACGCGCTGGCCGACGACGAGCCTCTCGACCTCGCCCAGGTCGCCGCGCTCGTCGCCGCCCAGCAGGATCGGGTGCGGGCCGCGACCGACGTCGACGGTCGAGTCCTCTACGGAGCCTGGGGCGTCGCCTGGGTGATCGGGTTCCTGGCGATGTGGCTCGCGGCCGTCGACGACCCGCCGGTCCAGATGCCTCAGATCGCCGCCGGGTTGATCTTCTTCGGTCTGCTGGTCTCGGCCGGGGTGGTGACCGCCGTGCACATCGCGCGGCGAACGGCGGGGGTGCGCGGGACCTCGGCGACCCAGGGCGAGATGTACGGGTGGGCCTGGATGCTGTCCTTCACCGGGGTCGGCGTGCTGGCGTTCGCCCTCGGTCGGCTCGACGCGAGCCCCGAGGTCGTGAGCACCGTCATGACCGTCACGTCCTCACTGATCGTCGGCGCGCTCTACATGGTGGGCGGCGCCGTCTGGGGGGACCGTGCCGGCTTCAGGCTGGGCGCGTGGATCTCGAGCGTGACAGTCGTCGCCGCCGTCGTCGGGCAGCCGCACATGCTGCTCGTGATGGCCTTCGCCGGAGGCGGAGGGATGCTGCTGGGGGCCGCCGCCGAGCACGTGCAACGCCGCCGCCGCGAGGTGCCCCCTACGCAGGGTGACACGCCGACGGTGGCTCGCTGATGGCTGGCACCCCCGGGGACCTCGACCCCCTCATCCACACCCAGGCCCGCCTGCGGATCATGACCACCCTCACCGCCCTGCCCGACGGCAGCCGCCTCACCTTCCCCCGCCTGCAGGCCCTCCTCGACGCGACCGCGGGCAACCTCTCGACCCACCTGCGCAAGCTCGAGGACGCCGGCTACGTCGAGACCATCAAGGGCCACCAGGGCAGGGTCCCCTCCACCCAGGTCGGCGCGACCCGGGCGGGACGCAGTGCCTTCGAGAACTACATGACCCAGCTGCGCGCCCTGCTCACCCCACCGCAGGACCTCACCTCGCCCGACGACGGCACGGCGGCGACCACCGCGCCCGCCACGACCACCCCGGCCCAGGAGCCTCGATGACCAGCCCCACCACCCCGCCCGTCGTGGTCGAGCTCGACCACGTGACCCGCCGCTTCGGCGCCACCGTGGCCCTCGACGACGTCAGCCTGACCGTTCGCCCCGGCGAGCTGCTCGGCCTGCTGGGCCCCAACGGCGCCGGCAAGACCACCCTGATCAGCCTCGTCAACGGCCTGCGCAAGCCCGACTCCGGCACCGTGCGCCTGTTCGGCGGCGACCCGCGCGACCCGGCCTCCCGCGCCCGCCTGGGCACCACCCCGCAGGAGACGGGCCTGCCCCCCACCCTGCGCGTGGCCGAGGTCGTGGACTTCGTCGCCCGCCACTACCCGAACCCGGTACCCACCGGCGAGCTGCTCGAGATGTTCGGCGTCGCCGACCTCGCCCGCCGCCAGACCGGCGGGCTCTCCGGCGGGCAGAAGCGCCGGCTCGCGGTCG
>NZ_JALPKN010000085.1 GCF_023630195.1 Actinotalea sp. C106
CCGTCGCCGCCCAGGCCGGGAGCCGGCCCCGGCCCGTCGCCGTCGTGGCGCCGCCCTCGGAGGAGGTCACGGGGTGAGGTCGAGGGCTGCCAGCTGCTCGGCGAGCTCCGCGGTGGCGGCCACGTTGCGGACCCCGGCCTCGGTCGCGGGGAAGGGGATCTCGAGGTAGCTCTCCTCGCGGACCGCCTCGAGGTTGGCCGTGGCGGCGTTGGTGGCGAGGAGCTCACGCTTCTGCTCGGCGCTGTTCCAGGTCGCGTCGACCAGCACGATCACGTCGGGGTCGGCCGCGACGACCTCCTCCCAGCCGAAGGAGGTCCAGGTGTCCTCGACCTCGGCGGCGACGTTCTCCAGGCCGACCGCGTCGAGGATCATCTGGGGGGCGCCGATACCCGCACCCACGTACGGCACGTCGGTGCCCGAGGAGTACCACAGCGCGGTCAGGCCGCGGTCGTCGGCAGGGACGGCGTCGAGCTCGGTCTGCTGCGCGGCCACGAGCTCCTCGGCGGCCTCGGGCACGCCCAGCAGGCTCGCGACCTCGGTGATCTCGGCGAAGACGTCCTCGAAGGACAACCGGTCCGGCTGGTAGGCGGGGTCCTTGCAGGCCGCGGGGGAGACATAGGTCGCCACACCGAGCTCGGCGAGCATCCCGCGCTCGCCCGCGCCCTCGGCCGAGAAGTTCGACTCCCACCCGGCGTAGACCAGGTCGGGCTCGGTCTCGAGCACCACCTCGGCCGCGGGCACCTCGTCGGAGAGCACGGGCAGGTCGGTGGCGGCCTCGGTGAGGTCCGCAGGGACCGGGCCGTCGGCGAAGCCCGTGCCGACGAGCCGGTCCCCGGCGCCCAGGGCGAGCACCATCTCGATCGCGCTGGACTTGATCGCGACGACACGCTCGGGGCTCTCCTCGAGCGTGACCTCGGTCCCGCAGCTGTCGACCGTCACGGGGTAGGAGGTGAGCGAGGCGGCCGGGGCAGGGGCTTCGGGCGTCTCCTCCTCGGCAGGGGTCGAGCAGGCGACGAGCAGGGCGCTGCTCGCGGCCAGGGCGCTCAGGCCGAGGGCAGCCCTGCGGCCAGGGCGGGGGGCGGGCAGGCGAACGGGCACGGGTGCTCCAGGGCGAGGAGGGTGGGGTGCGCGTCGGGTCAACAGCCGACCGGGACCACGGCCCAGGTCCAGGCCGCTCGTCCGGGGCCAAGAGGGGGCCCGGGGTCCGCTACTCGTCCAGCCTAGAGGACGACACGGTCCGGGGAGGTCACCCGGACCCTGTTCCGTCCGGTGGCCTTGGCCTCGTAGAGGGCCGTGTCCGCCCGGGCGAGCAGGTGCTCGGGGGCGCAGTGCTCGGTCGAGACGGTCAGGCCGATGCTGACGGTGAGGCGATGTCCCGGCATGCTCTCCCAGGTCAGGGCCTCGACCGCGCCCCGGATCCGTTCGCAGGCGTCGGCCGCTGCGCGCACGTCGGGGGTCGCCAGGAGGATCGCGAACTCCTCGCCCCCGTAGCGGGCGGCCAGGTCATGGCTGCGCACGGCCTGCCTGAGCACCCCGGCGGTCCGGGCCAGCACGTCGTCGCCGACCTGGTGCGACCAGGTGTCGTTGACGAGCTTGAAGTGGTCGATGTCCACCAGGGCGACCGCGAAGGGCTCGGTGCGCTCGGCCACCCACGCCTCGAGGGTGTGGTCGAGGGCGCGCCGGTTCGCGAGGCCGGTCAGGGCGTCGTGGCTGGCCTCGTGGGCGAGTCGGGCGTTGTGCTCCTCGAGGGCGACGGCGCGCCGGCGCTCGGTCTCGGCCATGCGTTCGGCCCGCTCGACCTCCATGCGGGAGCTGAGCAGGACCGCGCGGCGCTCGGCGACGGCCTCGTGCTGACTGACGGTGTGGTCGTGGAGCTCGTGCAGGGTGCGCAGGGCCCCCTCGAGGTCCCCACGGCCCTCGTGAGCCTCGACCAGGGTGCGCAGCAGCTCGACCCGTTCGGCCGGACGGTCGAGCTCCTCGCCGAGGTCCAGGCCGTCGCAGGCCTCGAGCACCGCCTCGTCCCACCGGCCCGCGCTGACGAACCATTGGCTGCGGACCCGGTGCAGCATGAGCTGCTGGCGGGGGCTGGGGAACCGGTCGAGCATCTCGCCCGTCGCGGCGATCACGTCCTCGCACCGGTCCAGGTCCCCGGCGACCAGGTGGGCCCCGGCAGCCGCGAGCCGGGCGTCCACCCCGGTGCGGCTCAGGCCGGCGGCGTCGGCCTCCTCGATGGCCTGCTGGGCGATCCGCAGGGCGTTGCGGGCCGCGGCCTTCGCGCCGCGAGGGTTGGTCGCGATGAGCCGCGCGCTCATCGCGACCGAGGTGCGAGCCAGGTTGGTCTGGGCGATGGATGCGCGGTCGGCGTCCCCGGAGCTGAGCCACAGGTGCCGTGCCTGGGTGAGCACCTGCGCGGCCTCGGGGGCGAAGCGCGTGGTCGCGGTGTACACGGTGCCGAGGCTGTTGAGGACCTCGGCGGTGCCCGCCGCATCCCCGGACTCACGGCGGAGCTCGACCGCCCGGGTGAGGAGGTCGACGGCGTCCTCGAGATCGCCCAGCTCGTGGTGGACGAGGCCGCGCACCGAGAGGGCACGGGACTGCCAGACGAGGTCCTCGTGGGCCTCGGCGAGCTCGACCGTGCGGGCGGCGGCCTCGAGGGCCTGCGCGTCCTGGCTGAGCAGGTGGTGGGCGACGGCCAGGTAGTAGGAGACACGCATCTCGGCGTCCTCGTCCCCCAGGGCCCGGGCTCGGGCGAGGGCCGCGGTGGCGGTGGCCGCGCAGCGGTGCGCGTCGGAGTCGCACAGGAAGGCGAGCTCCTCCTCGAGGTCTGCCCAGTCGGGGGGCGAGACGTCGCTCGTGACGACGTCCCCCTCGTTCACCGCGGACATCTCGCCCTCCTTGCACAGGCGCGACGACGGTCCGGCACGCTCTTGTCTCGTCTGCCCATCGGCGACGGCGCTCGGGAGATGAGCAGCCCGAGCGGGTGATCATGCTCTCTCAGCGCGCCGCCAGGACGAGGGCCCGGGCGACCTGCTCGACGTCCTCCCGGAGCCTGCCCACCGTGACCCGCACGTGCGGTCCCGGCTGCTCGGGCGGACCGCTGCCGAGGGGGGCGGCCGGGGCCTCGGCCAGGGGCGCGACACGGAACGGGTGACCCGGGGCGACCCTGATCCCGGCGGCCTCGAGGCGCAGCAGGGCGGTCTGCTCGTCGGCGACGGGCAGCCAGAGGTTGATGCCGTCCCCCGCGCCGAGGGGGATGCCGAGCTCGGCGAGGGCGGCGCGGGTGCGGCGCTGGCGCGAGTGGTAGGCGTGCCGTGCCTCGGCGACCGCGTCACGGCCCTCGCTGCCGGTCAGCAGCTCCAGGAGCATCTGCTGCAGCATGCGACTGGTCCAGCCCGGCCCGAGCATCCGGCGCGCGACGACGCGGTCCACCAGCGCGGTGGGGCCGCCGAGCGCCGCGATGCGCAGGTCGGGGCCGTGGGACTTGGAGAAGGACCGCACGTGCAGCACACGGTCGAGGTGGGTGCCGAGGGAGACGTCCGGGGCCGTGGCGATCTCCCCCGAGTGGTCGTCCTCGATCACCACGACGCGGTGACCCTCGGGATGACGGTCGATCTCGCGCGCGAGCTCGCGGGCCCGGTCCGGGCTCGTCGAGATGCCCGTGGGGTTGTGCGCCCGTGGCTGGAGGACCACCGCGGCCGGGGACAGGTCGAGGGCCCGGCGCAGCGCCTCGGGACGGATCCCCTCGTCGTCGAGGGGGACGGGGACCTGCTCGGCCCCCAGCTGGTCGAGGAGGTCGAGCAGGGGGGGGAAGGTCGGGTCCTCCACGACCACGCGGTCGCCGAAGCGCAGCACGAGCTCCAGGCAGCGCCCCATCGCGTCCAGGGCGCCGTCGACCACCGTGACGGACTGCACCGGGTAGGGCCAGGAGCGGCGCAGGTGCTCCTCGAGGGGCGGGATCACGGGGGTGTCGAGGTAGCTCGTCGTGAGCGCGCGGGAGCTGAGCCGCGACAGCACGGCGCCGAGGTCGGGCAGCAGGTCAGGGTCGGGGGTGCCGGTGGACAGGTCCAGGCCTGTTCCGCCATGACCCGCGCCCAGGTCCCGGTACCGCGGCGGGAGCCAGGAGGTCTGCTCGAGCACGTGGCTGCCGGCCCGGCCGCGTGAGCTCAGGACACCCACCTCCGCGAGGGCCTGCCAGGCGGTGCTCACGGTCGCGGGGCTCACCCCGAGGGCCCCCGCCAGGGAGCGCACGGTGGGCAGGCGGGTGCCTGCGACGAGGGTGCCGTCGTGCACCAGCCGGGAGATGGCTGCGGCGATCTCCCGCGGGGTCGGGTCCTCGATCGCGGCGACCACGGTCGCGAGGGTCGGTTCCACGACGGCTCCTCTGTCCTGGGCTGGTCAGGCTGGTCAGGCGGGCACGCCTCGTGCGGTGCGGGTGCGACGCCCGGAGCGACTGCCTCGGACGGTCACCAAGGTTTACGCCCGGGAAACGGTCGGGGACCCCCGCGAAACCACGGAGAAATGTTCAAGCGCCAGGATAACAAACCTGGCGAGGGTGCCCGGGAGCGCAGACCGCCCTCCCGGCGCCCCGGACGAACCGTGACCGACCGGAGGAACGATGAGCGTGGTGCGCGTAGCCCTGACCCAGACCCCGTGGACGGGGGACAAGGAGTCGATGATCCTCCGGCACGAGGAGTACGCCCGGCAGGCCGCGGCCGAGGGGGCGCAGGTCATCGCCTTCCAGGAGCTGTTCTACGGCCCGTACTTCGGCATCACGCAGGACCCCGCGTACTACGCCTACGCCGAGTCGGTCCCCGGCCCCACGGTCGAGCGCTTCGCGGCCCTGGCCAAGGAGCTCGGACTGGTCATGGTGCTGCCGGTGTACGAGGAGGACCAGCCCGGGGTGCTCTACAACACGGCGGCCGTGGTCGACGCCGACGGCACCTACCTGGGCAAGTACCGCAAGCACCACATCCCGCACCTGCCCAAGTTCTGGGAGAAGTTCTACTTCCGTCCCGGCAACCTCGGGTACCCCGTCTTCGACACCGCCGTCGGCCGCATCGGCGTGAACATCTGCTACGACCGGCACTTCCCCGAGGGGTGGCGCATGTTCGGCCTCGCCGGCGCGCAGATCGTGTTCAACCCGAACGCCACGGCCCCCGGCATCTCGAACAAGCTCTGGGAGATCGAGCAGCCCGCCGCAGCGATCGCCAACGGCTACTTCGTCGCGGCGAACAACCGCGTCGGTGCCGAGACGAACGAGTACGGCGACGAGGCCGTGGCCTTCTACGGCTCTTCCTACGTCGTCGGCCCCGACGGCAACTACGTGGGCGAGGTCGCGAGCTCGACCGAGGCCGGGGTGATCATCCGCGACCTGGACCTGGGCCAGATCCGTGAGGTGCGCGAGCGCTGGCAGTTCTTCCGCGACCGCCGCCCCGACGCCTACGGCGAGATCGTCGCGCCCTGACTGCCGCGCGGCCGGATCCCCGACCAGCCCCGACCCCTGAGCGTCTGACCCCGGAGGACACCCCATGACCACCCTCATCACGGGCGGCACCGTCGTGAGCGCGACCGGTCGCACCCAGGCCGACGTCTTGGTCGACGGCGAGACGATCGCCGCCGTCCTGAGCCCCGGCTCGACCCTGCTGGGCCATGACCTCGCCGGCAGCGTCGACCGCGTCGTCGACGCGAGTGGCAAGTACGTCATCCCGGGCGGCATCGACGCCCACACCCACATGGAGCTGCCCTTCGGCGGCACCGCGGCCTCGGACACCTTCGAGACCGGCACCCGGGCCGCCGCCTGGGGCGGGACGACGACGATCGTGGACTTCGCGGTCCAGCGCGCCGGGGAGCGGGTCCAGGACGGGCTCGCGGCCTGGCATGCCAAGGCTGCCGGGCAGTGCGCGGTCGACTACTCCTTCCACCAGATCATCGGCGGGGTCGACGCCGACTCCCTCGCGGCCATGGACTCCCTGGTCGACGAGGGGATCACGAGCTTCAAGCTGTTCATGGCCTACCCGGGGGTCTTCTACAGCGACGACGCCCAGATCCTGCGGGCCATGCAGAAGTCCGCCGACCTCGGCCTGCTCACGATGATGCACGCCGAGAACGGCCCCGCGATCGACGTGCTCGTCGAGCAGCTCCTGGCCCAGGGCAAGACCGACCCGTACTACCACGGGGTCGCCCGCGCCTGGCAGATGGAGGCCGAGGCCACGCACCGCGCGATCATGCTCGGCAACCTCACCGGCGCCCCGCTGTACGTGGTGCACGTGAGCGCCAAGCAGGCCGTCGAGCAGCTCGCGATCGCGCGGGACCGCGGCCAGAACGTGTTCGGCGAGACCTGCCCGCAGTACCTCTACCTGTCCCTCGAGGAGCACCTGGGGGCACCGGGCTTCGACGGGGCCAAGTACGTGTGCTCCACCCCGCTGCGCTCGCGGGCCGAGGGTCACCAGGACCACATGTGGCAGGGCCTGCGGACCAACGACCTGCAGATGGTCTCGACCGACCACTGCCCGTTCTGCATGAAGGGGCAGAAGGAGCTCGGCGTGGGCGACTTCTCCAAGATCCCCAACGGGATCGGGTCGGTCGAGCACCGCATGGACCTCATGTACCAGGGCGTGGTGACCGGGGAGATCTCCCTCGAACGCTGGGTCGAGATCACTTCGACCACCCCGGCGCGCATGTTCGGCATGTACGGGCGCAAGGGTGTCATCGCCCCCGGGGCCGACGCCGACGTCGTGGTCTACGACCCCCAGGGCCACACGAGCATCGGGCTCGACAAGACCCACCACATGAACCTGGACCACTCGGCCTGGGAGGGCTTCGAGATCGACGGTCACGTCGACGTCGTCCTCTCGCGCGGCTCGGTCCTGGTGGACGAGGCGGGGTACCACGGGCGGCCCGGTCACGGGCAGTTCGTCAAGCGCGGCCTGTCCCAGTACCTGATCTGAGGAGCACCACCATGGACTTCGGCGTCGTCCTGCAGACGAACCCCCCCGCCTCGCGCACCGTCGAGCTCGCCCGTCAGGCCGAGACCCAGGGGTTCAGCCACGTCTGGACCTTCGACTCGCACCTGCTCTGGCAGGAGCCCTTCGTCATCTACTCGGCGATCCTCGCGGCGACCCGCAAGGTGGTCGTCGGACCGATGGTCACCAACCCCGCGACCCGGGACTGGACCGTCCTGGCCTCGCTGTTCGCAACCCTGAACGAGATGTACGGCAACCGCACGGTCTGCGGCATCGGTCGCGGGGACTCCGCGGTCCGCACCCTCAACGGCCGGCCCTCGAACCTGGCCACGCTGCGCGAGTCCATCCACGTGATCCGCGAGCTCGCGAACGACCGTGCGGTCGAGGTCAACGACCGCACGCTGCGCTTCCCGTGGAGCACGGGCTCCGAGCTCGAGATGTGGGTGGCCGCCTACGGGCCGCTGGCCCTCAAGCTCACCGGGGAGGTCGGCGACGGCTTCATCCTCCAGCTGGCCGACCCGGACATCGCCGCCTGGATGATCAAGGCCGTGCGGGACTCGGCCGAGAAGGCCGGCCGGGACCCGGACTCGGTCAAGTTCTGCGTGGCCGCCCCCATGTACGTGGGCAACGGGGAGTCCCCGGCCGAGCGCGCGCACATGCGTGAGCAGTGCCGATGGTTCGGCGGGATGGTCGGCAACCACGTCGCGGACATCGTCACCAAGTACGGCTCGGGCTCGAGCGTCCCCCCGGCCCTCACCGACTACATCGAGGGCCGGCAGAGCTACGACTACAACGAGCACGGCCGGGCCGGCAACAGCCACGCCACCTTCGTCCCCGACGAGATCGTCGAGCGGTTCTGCCTGCTCGGCAGCCCGCGCGAGCACGTCGAGAAGCTCGAGGCCCTGCGGGACCTCGGCGTGACCCAGTTCGCGGGCTACCTCCAGCACGACAACAAGGAGGAGACCCTGCGGATGTACGGCGAGCGCATCATCCCCGCGATGCGCGAGCACGTGGTGGCGACCGCATGACCCGTCGCCTGGTCGACGCCGCGACGGGGCTCGCCACGCTCGTGCTGCTCGCCCTGGTGTGGGAGCTGTACAAGTGGCTTGGCCCGGCGGACGGCTGGTCCATCGGGGAGATCCGGGTGCTGCCGCGGACCAGCGACCTGGCCATGCCGCACACCTGGGAGATCCTCGGCCGGCTGGCCGACCCGCTGACCGCAGCCCCGGACGCCCCGAGCCTGGCCGGGGCGGTCCTCGCGGCCGGGGCGTTCAGCTTCGGCATCGCGCTGCTGAGCTGGGTGCTCGGCGTCACCGTCGGGATCCTGCTGGCCCTGGGCATGCAGCGGCTGCGCGTGGTCGAGTCGGCCGTGCTGCCGCTGGTGATCCTCAGCCAGACCATCCCGCTCATCGCCCTCGCGCCGCTGGTGCGCGGGTGGGGGAGCAGGCTCTACCTGGGGCCCGTCGAGTGGGAGCCCTGGATGTCGGTCGCGGTGATCGCCTCCTACCTGGCCTTCTTCCCCGTGGCCGTCGGCGCGCTGCGCGGGCTGCAGTCCCCGGACACGATCCACGTCGAGCTCATGCGGTCCTACGGGGCGGGCTGGTGGGCCACCCTGGTCCGCCTGCGGCTGCCCGCGAGCGTGCCCCACCTGCTGCCGGCCCTGCGCCTCGCGGCGGCCAACGCCGTGGTCGGCACCGTCGTGGCAGAGGTCTCGACCGGCATCCCGGGGGGCCTGGGCCGGATGATCCTCGAGTTCGCCAACTTCGCCAGCAGCGACCCGGCCAAGCCCTGGGCCCCGCTGCTGGGCGCGGTCCTGCTGGGCCTGGTCGTCGCCGGCCTCGTGGCCCTGATCGGTCTTCCCCTGTCGAGGTTCCGCCGTGTGGAGGTGAGCGCATGACCATCCAGACCGCTCCGCAGCGCGAGGAGCACCCCCGGGGTGCCGTCGCGGTCGAGGTGACCGGGGCGACCCGGGTGTTCCAGGGCTCGGCCGGGACCGTGACGGCCCTCGACGGGGTCGACCTGACGGTCGGTGCCGGGGAGTTCGTCTCCCTCATCGGCCCCTCGGGCTGCGGCAAGAGCACCCTGCTGCGCCTGATCGCGGACCTGGACCGGCCCACCGCCGGGACCATCGAGGTCTTCGGCCGCACCGCCGAGCAGGCACGACTCGCCCACGACTACGGCATCGCCTTCCAGCAGGCGGGCCTGCTGCCCTGGCGCACCGTCCGGGCCAACATCGAGCTGCCCCTCGCGATGCACGGCACCGGCCGGGCCGCGCGCCGGGAGCGCGCCGACCACCTCATCGAGCTGGTCGGGCTCACCGAGTTCGCCGACCACTACCCCGACCAGCTCTCGGGGGGCATGCAGCAGCGGGTCGCGATCGCCCGGGCCGTGGCCGAGGAGCCCAGCCTGCTCCTCATGGACGAGCCCTTCGGTGCCCTGGACGAGATGACCCGCGAACGGCTGCAGGGCGAGCTGGTGCGGATCTGCGCCGAGACCCGGGCCGCGGTCGTCTTCGTGACCCACTCGATCCCGGAGGCGGTGTTCCTGTCCGACCGTGTGGTCGTGATGTCGGCCCGCCCCGGGCAGATCCGCGAGGTGGTCGACATCGACCTGACCCGGGCCGCCCGCAGCGACGAGGGGCTGCGTGAGGACGCGGCCTACTTCGCGGCCGTGACCCGGGTGCGCGAGGCCCTGCACCACGGCTCACCCACCCCGGCCCAGGGGGTCGAGCTGCGATGACGGCCGCGCGCACCGCCACGGCCCGGGCCCTGCCCCCGGTGCTCCTCCTCGTGGTCCTCCTGGCGACGTGGCAGACGGTGGTCGTCGTCGGGCAGATCCCGGCGTTCCTGCTGCCCAGCCCGAGCGCGATCGGCTCCGAGCTCGTGGCCCTGTGGCCGACCATCAGCTCGGCCATCCTCGTGACCGGCGGCAACTCGCTCCTCGGGCTGCTCCTCGGGGCCCTGATCGGCGTGGTGGTCGCGGTGGTCGCGGGGCTGCTCCCGTCCGCGGACCGGATGCTCCAGCCCTTCGTCGCGGGCCTGGCCGTGGTACCGATCGTGGCCCTCGCCCCCGTGCTCTACACGATGTACGGCGCAGCCTCGGAGGTCGCCCGCGTCATCGTCGCGGCGATCGCGGCCTTCGTCCCCGTCTTCGTCACCACCACGCGTGGCCTGCGCCAGGTACGACCGGTGCACCGTGACCTCATGCGGGCCTACGGGGCGACGCCCCGGCAGGCCACGGTCACGGTCACGGTGCCGACGGCCCTGCCCTTCGTGTTCACCGGGCTCCGTCTGGCCTCCTCCCTCGCGGTGATCTCGGCGATCGTCGCCGAGTACTTCGGCGGGCCCCGCACCGGCATCGGGTCGTTCATCACCACCGCGGCCGCAGGCAGCAACTACGCGCGGGCCTGGGCCTTCGTCGTCGGCGGGATCCTCGTCGGGCTCGCGTTCTACGGCGTCACCCTCGCGGCCGAGCACCTCGTGCGACGTCGCTCGGGGCCACGGGCGGGATGACCCCGCCACCCCAGAGGTCCACCTGTCGAGGACGCCAGGTCGGTCGGTCATCAGCAGGCACGCAGGCACAGCAGAGGCAAGGGAAGGGTTGACATGACGAACCACAGGCGGACCCCCACGCGGGTGGGACTTGTCGGTCTCGCGGCGGCGCTCGTGCTCGCCGGGTGCACGGTCGCGGACGAGGACGGCGGTAGCGAGGACTCGCCCAGCACCGAGGGGGAGAGCACCGAGGCGCTCACCCCCGTGAGCCTGCAGCTGCAGTGGCTGACCCAGGCGCAGTTCGCGGGCTACTACGCGGCCCTCGAGGCCGGCTACTACGAGGAGGAGGGCCTCGACGTCGAGATCCTGCCCAGCGGCGGCGACATCGTCCCCCAGGACGCGCTCGCGGGCGGCGAGGTCGACTACGCGATCGCCTGGGTGCCCAAGGTGCTCGGCACGATCGAGCAGGGGGCGGACATCGTCAACGTCGCCCAGGTCTTCGAGCGGTCGGCCACCCTCCAGGTCGCCTTCGCCGACTCCGGCATCGAGAGCGTCGAGGACCTCGACGGCAAGGCCATCGGCAGCTGGGGCTACGGCAACGAGTGGGAGCTCTTCGCGGGGCTCAACCAGGCGGGGGTCGAGGACTTCGAGATCGTCCAGCAGGCCTTCGACATGAACGCCTTTCTGGCCGGTGACATCGACGCGGCCCAGGCCATGACCTACAACGAGTACGCCCAGCTCCTCGAGGCCGAGAACCCCGAGACGGGCGAGCTCTACCAGCCCGAGGACTTCGTCGTGATCGACTGGAACGAGGTCGGCACGGCCATGCTCCAGGACGCGATCTGGGCCGACGCCGAGCGCCTCGAGTCCGACCCCGAGTACGCCGAGACCACCGTCAAGTTCCTCAAGGCCTCGATCCGCGGCTGGATCGACGCCCGGGACGACGCCGAGGCCGCTGCCGAGACGGTCACGGCCGCGGGCTCGACCCTCGGGGCCAGCCACCAGCTGTGGATGACCAACGAGGTCAACAAGCTCATCTGGCCGAGCTCGACCGGCGGGATCGGCACCATCGACCCGGCGGCGTGGGAGTCGACCGTCGCGATGGCCCTCGAGACCTCGAACGAGACCGGCGCCACGATCATCTCCGAGGAGCCCGCTGAGGACGCGTACACCAACGAGTACGTCGAGCAGGCCCTGGCCGAGCTCACCGAGGACGGCCTGGACGTGGTGGGCGAGGACTTCGAGCCGATCGAGGTCACGCTGAACCCCGGCGGCGCCTGACCGGCCGCGACACCGAGACCTCGGCGTCGCGCTGCCGAGCCCCTCGGGGCAGGGCCCACCGCCGGCCACGGCCTGGCGGTGGGGCCC
>NZ_JALPKN010000086.1 GCF_023630195.1 Actinotalea sp. C106
GGCGCGGCGACCGGGACCCCGGCGAGGACGGCCCGAGCGGTGGCCTGGGCCTGATCGGCATGCGCGAGCGCGCCGAGCTCACCGACGCCCAGCTGACCCACGGCCCCCAGTCCGACGGTGGCTGGCTGGTCACCCTCACGCTGCCCGCCCACGGCGCGGTCGGGTCCCGGCCCGCCGACGCCTCGACCGAAGGGCCCCTCGGATGATCCGTGTCATCGTGGCCGACGACCAGCCGCTGGTCCGGGCGGGGCTGAGCGCGATGCTCGGCGTCGAGCCGGACATCGACGTGGTGGCCGAGGCGCCGGACGGCGCGCAGGCGGTCGAGGCGGCCCGACGGTTGCGCCCGGACATGGTCTGCATGGACGTGCGGATGCCTGGCATGGACGGCATCGCCGCGACCCGTGAGCTGTGCGGCCCGGGGGTGGCCGAGCCGATCCCCGTGCTGATCCTCACCACCTTCGACGTGGACGACTACCTCTTCGGAGCCCTGGAGGCCGGGGCCTCGGGGTTCCTGCTCAAGGACGCCGAGCCGACGACGGTGGTCGACGCCGTGCGGTCGGTCGCGGCGGGGAACGGGACCCTCGCGGACACCCTGACCAAGCGTGTGGTGCGCGAGCTGCTCGACCGGCGCCGCACCCAGCCCGTGACGGCGGCCCGCGCCACCGAGCTGCTCACCGCCCGTGAGCTGGACATCCTGCTGCTCCTGGCCCAGGGCATGTCCAACGAGGAGGTCGCGCGCAGCCTCGTGCTGGAGGTGTCGACCGTGAAGTCGCACCTGGCGCGGATGATGCCCAAGCTCGGGGTGCGGTCCCGACTGCAGGCCGTCGTCTGGGCCTACCAGAACCGCGTGGTCGACATCCCCACCTGACCCACCTCGTGTCAGAACCTGGGATACCCAGGGCACCCTGAGGTTCTGACACGAGATGGGGTGGAGGTTGCATCGAAGGATGGAACCTGGTGGAGCCGTCCTTCCGGGGCTCGAGGGGACCCCTCCCCGGTTCCTAGCGTCGAGAGCGACATCGCACCTCGACCCCAGGAGCCATCGTGCCCACCCCGAGCCCCACCACCAGCCACCCGACGCGGGACCACCGGAGCGCCCCGGCCGTGCGCCTGGTCGACGTCCACAAGAGCTACCCCGGCCGGGAGCCCGTGCACGCCCTGCGCGGGGTCTCCCTCGACCTGCGCGCCGGCTCGGTCACCGCCGTGGTCGGCCAGTCCGGCTCAGGCAAGTCGACCCTGCTGAACTGCGCGGCGGGCCTGGACTCCCCCGGCCACGGGCAGGTGCTGGTCGCCGGGCACGACCTGACCGCGCTGCGGCCCGACGACCTCACGCGGTTCCGCCGCGAGCACGTGGGCTTCGTGTTCCAGTCCTACAACCTCATCGGACACCTGAGCGTGGTGGAGAACGTCCGCCTACCGCTGGTGCTCGCCGGGCGCGTGCCGGACCCCGCCTGGCAGGCCGACCTGCTGGCCTTCCTCGGGGTGGCCGAGCTGGCTGACCGTCTCCCGGGGGAGCTCTCGGGCGGGCAGGCCCAGCGGGTCGCGATCGCCCGGGCCCTGATCACCCGCCCCGCGGTGGTGTTCGCCGACGAGCCCACCGGGGCCCTCGACTCCCGCACCGGAGCCGCGGTGCTGGAGGTGCTGCGCGAGTCGGCGCGGGCCCTCGCCCAGACGATCGTCGTGGTCACGCACGACAGCACGGTCGCCGCGGCGGCCGAACGCGTGGTCGTCCTGGCCGACGGCGTGGTGGTCGACGAGCTCGAGGCCCCCACGGCCGAGCAGGTCACCGCCGCGCTGCTGAACCGGGCCCGGTGATCGAGATGTGGAACCTGGCCACCTCAGCCGCCCGCGCCCATCGCGGCGCCTTCGCCGGGACCGCGATCGTCCTGGCCCTGGCCGCCGCCCTGGTCGCCGTCACGGGCGTGATGTTCGAGTCGGGGCTGCGCGCCCCGGCCACCTCGCCGCGCGACGCCCTCGGCGGGGACATGCTCGTCGCCGTCGCCTCGTCCTTCTCCGGCTTCGCCCTGGTCGTGGTGATGATCGTCGTCGCGGCCACCGTGAGCCTCGCGCTGCGGGGCCGTCGTCGCGAGCTCGCCCTGCTCCGTGCCGTCGGTGCGACCCCGCACCAGGTCCGGCAGCTCGTGACCCTCGAGCTGGTCATGGTGACCCTGGTCGCGGCCCCGGTGGGTGCCGTCCTCGGGTTGCTCGGAGCGCGGCTGCTCGACCCCCTGCTCATCGACTCCGGGGTCGTCACCCCCGACTTCGTCTCGACCCTCTCCCCCTGGCCCGTGCTCGGCGCCCTGCTGCTCGTGCTCCTCACGGCTGTGCCCGCCGGCCTGATCGCGGCGCGGGAGGCAGCCCGCACCGAGCCGACTTCAGCCCTGCGGGAGAGCGCCGTCGAGCAGAGCGAGGTGGGGCCCGCACGCCGGTGGGGCGCCCTGGCCATGGCTGCGGCCGGGCTGGCGACGGCGTTCTCGCCGATGATCATGCCCGGCACGGTGGGCAGCGCGGTCGCCGCGATCTCCGCGTTCCTGCTGATCGGGGCCGCCGCCCTGGCCGGACCGGTCCTGGTCGGCTGGATCTTCGACCGGCTGGCCCGCCTGGGCGGTCCGCTGGGCCGTCCCGCCCCGATGCTCGCGGTCCGCAACGTGCGCGGCTTCTCACGACGCCTGACGACGGTCGTGGTGCCGCTAGCACTGATCGTGGCTGTCGCGACCGTGCAGACGAGCGTCGACCGCGCCGTCGCGACGGCGGCGGGTGAGCAGCTCGAAGCGGCCCTCGCCGTCGACCTCGTCGGGACGGCAGACCAGCCCCTCGACGCCGGGGATCTCGACCGGCTCGCCGCCGTGCCCGGTGTCGCGGCCGTCGAGCCGCTGACCGATGTGCCCGCGCAGGTGCTGATCGACACCGACGAGGACCTCGCCTGGGCCGAGGGCCTGATCTGGGAGAGCACGGTGCTGCGCCTGGTCCCCTCCGTCGGCGCCACCGGCCAGGACGCCGGCAGGGGAGCAGCGCCCTTCGACCCCGGCGTGGTCGAGGGCACCCTGGCCGACCTCGTCACCCCGGGTACGGTCGCGATCAGCAC
Source organism: Actinotalea sp. C106 (assembly GCF_023630195.1). Taxonomy (GTDB): domain Bacteria; phylum Actinomycetota; class Actinomycetes; order Actinomycetales; family Cellulomonadaceae; genus Actinotalea. The sequence goes on from NZ_JALPKN010000086.1 coordinate 3,086, forward strand.
CGACGCCGCCTTCGAGGTCGGTACGCGCCTCGGCGGCTCGATCTCGCTCCGGTTCGGCGAGGAGGTCGTGGCGGCCCGCGTGGTCGCGCTGTACTCGCGTGGCCTCGGTGTCGGGGACTACCTCATCGGCACGGGGACCGCCGCCGCCCAGGGCCTGGACCACCGTCCCGTCACGGTGCTGGTCGACGTCGAGCCCGGCGCAGACCCGCACGGGGTCGCAGCCGCGCTGGACGGGATGGGGGTCGTGTCGACCGACGTGCCCGGCTACGTCGACGGCGCGATCGGGGCGGGGGCCGCCGATCGACGTCTCTCGGCCGCGCTGCTGCTCGTGCTGCTCGTCGTCGTCGCTCTCGGCGCCGCGACCACCCTCGCGCTCACCACCGCGGCCCGTCGCGACGAGCTCGGGCTGCTGCACCGCACGGGCACCACCCGTCGCCAGCTCATGACCATGACCACCATCGAGTCCCTGAGCACGGGGCTGACGGCGTGGGCGCTCGGCACCCTGGCGGTGATCCCCGCGGTGATCGGGGTCAGTGCGGGCCTGCTCGGTGCGAGGGTGCCCGTGGTGGACGTGCCGACCTACGCGGTGGCGAGTGCCGCCGTCGTCGTGCTCGCTGTGCTGGCGGTGGGGGTCGCGTCCCGGCAGGCCACCCGGTTCACGCCGGCCGCCGTCTGACCTCCCCTCCGGGGTGCGCTGCCGCGCGGGCCTACCTCGGGGCCCGCGTCGCAGCGACCTCGGGGCCCAGGTCCTGGGTGCCGATGACCCGGAGCAGGGCGAGCTTCTCGGCGGCGTCGGTACGAGGCGGGGCGGTGAGCACGAGCAGGCACTGGGACTGGTCCTCGGTGAACAGCGCCTGGCAGTCGAGCCCGATGGGGCCCGCCTGGGGGTGGAGCAGCACCTTGTGGTCCTCGAACCGGCGGCCGACCTCGTGACGCTGCCAGATCGCGGCGAACTCGGGGCTCTCACGCTCGAGGGCGCGGACGATCTCCCCGGCCCGCGAGCGCGGCCCGAGCACCCCGTAGGCCGCTCGCAGGGAGGAGACCTGGGCCCGGGACTGGCGTTCGTGATCCTCGGGCGGGTAGATCTGACGCGCTCCGTCGGGGTCGGTGAACCACCGGTAGACCTCGCTGCGCGCCAGACCGCGGTACCCGGACCGGTCACCCAGCAGCGCGACGGCCATGGTGTTCATGACCAGCGTCTCTCCCAGCCAGGTCAGCACGAGGGCCGGGGTGTCCTCGAGCCGGTCAAGGACCCGCTGCAGGGCGGGGGCGACGAACCGGCCGCCGGCCTCGGGGCCGGGCGGGTTGCGGCCCGCGAGCCGGTAGAGGTGGTCGCGCCCGTCGCCGTCGAGTCGTAGGGCACGGGCGAGGGAGGCCAGCATCTGCTCGCTGGGCTGGGGGCCGCGCCGCTGCTCGAGGCGGGTGTAGTAGTCGGCGGACATGGCCGCGAGCTGGGCGACCTCCTCCCGCCTCAGCCCAGGGGCCCGACGACGAGGCCCGGCCACCAGCCCGACGTCCTGCGGGCGCAGGGCCTCACGGCGTCGGCGGAGGAAGTCGGCGAGGGCAGGTCGGTCCACGTGACCATCGTGCCCCGGCGGGGGTGAGCGGGGCCAGGCTCTGAGGCGCCGGAACCAGGGACCGTCGATCCCCCGATCACCGCTCCGCTCCCGCCCCCGGACGACGCTCTGCACGGTGGTGCCATGAACATCAACGACAGCACCGTCTTCATCCCCGGCGCGACCAGCGGCATCGGTCTCGCCCTGGCCCTCGCCCTGCACGACGCCGGCAGCACCGTGGTGATCGGCGGGCGCCGCACCGAGCTCCTCGAGCAGATCGCCGCCCAGCACCCCGCCCTCGGCACCGTGCACGTCGACACCACCGACCCCGCGAGCATCCAGGCCGCGGCCGACGGCGTCATCGCACGGTGGCCCGACCTCGACACCCTCGTGACGATGGCCGGCGTGATGCAGCCAGAGGACTGGCACCATCGCGATGGCTTCCTCGCGAGCGCCGAGCGGACCGTCACGACCAACGTGCTGGGGCCCGTGCGACTGATCGCGGCCTTCCTCGAGCATCTTCAGTCCCGGCCGGCCGCGACGATCATGACCGTCTCCTCAGGCCTGGCCTTCGTCCCGCTCCGGGTCACCCCGAGCTACAACGCCAGCAAGGCAGCGATCCACATGCTCAGCGAGAGCCTGCGCCTGCAGCTCGCGGACACCGCTGTGCGGGTGGTCGAGCTGGTGCCGCCGAGTGTCCAGACGGACCTCATGCCCGGCCAGGCCACCAACGAGAACGCCCTGCCCCTCGCGGACTTCATCGCCGAGGTCATGACCATCCTGCGCGAGCAGCCCGAGGTCCCCGAGGTGCTCGTCGAGCAGGCGAAGTTCCTGCGCTTCGGCGAGGCGCGGGGCGACTACGCGCAGGTGCTCGCGGCGGTCAACGCGAGCGACCCGCACGGCAGGTAGGCCGGCGCGGCGGGCGGGTCAGGGAACCGAGCCTGGCCCGCCGGCGCCGAACCGCAGCCCGTCGACCACCAGGTCCAGCACCCGGCGCACCTGGGCGTCCCAGTGGTCGCCGTCGGGCACGAGCCAGACGGCCGACATCGCGAGCACGACGTCCTCGGCGCCGACGTCCGTGCGCACGGAGCCCTCGGCCCGGCATGCCTCGAGGAGCACGTCCAGGGCGCCGACGATGCGCTCGCGGGTCTCGGCGAACAGCGGGGAGTCCGAGCCGACGGCGGCGCGGAGGGTCGCGGCCAGACCACGTTTGGCCGCGGCGTACCGCACGAAGTGCCCGGCCCACTCGCGCAGGGCCTCGATCGCCGGGCGGTCGCCGTCGAGGAGGACGGGGGCCGCGTCGCAGAGCTCCTCGACCTCGTGCCGGTAGACGGCCTCGACGAGGACGTCCCGGTTCGGGAAGTGGCGGTAGAGGGTGCCGATCCCGACCTGGGCGCGCTCGGCGATCGTCTCCAGGGGCGTGTCGACGTCCTCGAGCAGCGCGGCGGTGGCCACCGCGAGCAGGCGGTCACGGTTGCGCTGAGCATCGGCACGGAGCGGCTTGGTGGTGGCGGTCGGCACGGCTCTCCTCTTGCTAATCGGAGGAACCTCCGCTTAGTCTGTCGGTACGAAGCGGAGGCACCTCCGTTCAGGCTACGCGGCTCGAGGGCCCCGGTCCACACGAGGCACCGCCCCCTCCCCGAAGGAGTCCCCATGACCACCACGACCGCTCCCCTCGCCCAGCACCGTGCCGCCACTCCTGCTGGTAGCGGGCCCCGGACGACGACCTTCGCCGGGCTCGCGTACGACGCGTTCGACGCCCTGGCCGCCGCCCAGTTCTGGGCCGCCGCCCTGCGCGTGGACCTCTCCCCCGGCGCGAGCCCGGCCCGTGCCGAGCTCGTCGCCGGGAGCACCGCGGGCATCCCACCCCTGGTGTTCCGCCAGGTCACCGACGGCCGCGCGCTGACCACGCCGCTGCACCTGCAGCTGACCACGAACGACCTCGACGCCGAGTCCCGCCGACTGCAGCAGCTCGGCGCCCGCCGGGTCGGCAGCGTGAACGACCACGGGCGCCGTTCGATGACCCTCATCGACCCCGAGGGCAACGCCTTCGACCTCGTCGAGGGCAGCGGGCTCGGGCGGTAGCCGACGTCGGACCTGCGCCGACCACCGCCACCTGCCGTCCTCAGGCGCCGTCGTACGCCGCCGCGACGTCGAGCACCCAGACCACGCCGAACCGGTCCCGCAGCATTCCGTAGAGCGGGGCCCAGCCGACCGGCGCCAGCGGGACGATCACGGTGGAGCCGACGGCGAGGCGCTCCCACCGCTCGGTGATCTCCTCGACCGAGGCGCCGCGCACCGAGACGAAGTAGGCGTTCTGCCCGGGCTCCCAGGGCAGCGAGGACGGCACGTCGTAGGCCATGACGTGGAACCCGTCGGCCGAGACGACCTGGCCCCACATGACCTGATCAGCCTCGGCGGGGTCCTGGACGGCGTGGGCGTCGGCGTAGGTGACGGCGGTGAGCTCGCCGCCGAACACGGACCGGTACAGCTCGAGGGCGGCACGGGCCTCGCCGCGCAGGTTGATGTGGGTGACGGTGCTGATGGACATGTTCTCTCCTACGAGGACGGGTGCGCCGCACGGTCTGGCGACACCCCCGCACACTCACAGAGCAACTGGACAGTTTCTGTCCGCATAGCACGGGCACACTGGAGACGTGCCCACCACCTCCTCCCGGCTCCTCACCCTCCTGTCCCTGCTCCAGGCGCGGCGGGACTGGCCGGCGACCCTGCTGGCCGACCGCCTCGCGGTGAGCGACCGCACGGTGCGTCGCGACGTCGACCGCCTGCGCGAGATGGGCTACCCGGTCACCAGCACCCGAGGCCGCGAGGGCGGCTACCGGCTCGAGGCAGGGACTGCCGTGCCGCCCCTGCTGTTTGACGACGAGCAGGCTGTCGCCCTCGCCGTCGCCCTCCGGACGGCCGCCGGGACGGGCGCGGACGTCGCCGAGGCTGCGGCCCGCGCGCTCGCCACGGTCCGCCAGATCCTCCCCGCGAGGCTGCGGCACCGCGTCGACGCCCTCGAGGTCCAGACCGTGCCTGGCGCAGCCGTCGCCGACCCCGTGGACCCAGACGTCCTGACGGCGGTGAGTGCCGCGATCCGCGCCCGCGAGGTGCTCCGCTTCGACTACCGCTCCCCCGCTGCCCCGCTGGACGACCACCGACCCCCTCGTCGCGCTGAGCCCCACCACCTGATCACCCGTGCCGGCCGCTGGTACCTCCTCGCCTGGGACCTGGACGCCGAGGAGTGGCGCACCTTCCGGCTCGACCGGCTCGTGCCCCGCACCCCTGGCGGCGCGCGCTTCACGCTGCGGGAGGTGCCTGACGGGGACGCGGCGACCTTCGTCGCGGGGAGCTGGCGCGGGGTGGCCCCGGGAGGCACCCGGGACTGGCCGTGCGAAGGCGAGGTGATCGTGCACGCACCTGCCCGCGACGTGGTGCCGTACGCGTACGACGGCGTGGTCGAGGACCTCGGCGACGGGCGCTGCCGAGTGACGTTGGGAGCATGGTCCTGGGTGGGTCTGGCGGCGACCCTCGCGCGGTTCGACACCGAGATCGACGTGATCGGCCCTGCAGAGCTCGCGAGCGCGTTCGGTGAGATGGCAGGGCGGTTCGCACGCGCAGCCGGCAGCGCCGGTGGGGTGGGTTAGGTCCCGGAGGTCCCCGCCGCGGGCCCGTGCGACGGCCCCCGGTCGGTCTTGCCCAGCAGGACCTCCGCCGCGTGATCAGCGAGGGCGGTACCCGCTGAGCCGTAGAGGTGGAAGACGGCACCAGCCCCGTGCCGGCGCAGCTCGGCGACGTCGTCGTCGTAGCGGGCCACGGCGGCGACCGTTCCCGTGAAGCCCGCCGCCTGCAGACGGCTGAGGGCGATGAGGTTCGCGTTGTGGAACGGCATGGCGAGCACCGCCACCTTGATCTGCCCGGCGCGCTCGACGCGGTCCCAGAACTCGACGTCGGTCGCGTCGGCGCGCAGCACCTCGAACCGATCGGCCTCGAGCTCGGCCACCCGCACCGGGTCGTGCTCGACCCCCACGACGGACAGCCCGTACCTGTCTCGGAGCTGGGCATAGGTGGCCGCGCCGATCCGACCGAGCCCGATGACCAGGGCATCGGCCTTGCCCACGTCGACGAGCCGGTCGTCGGGGTGGAGCTGCTGGGTGCTGTGGTGCGGGAGCAGCGGGACCATCCTGGTGGCGAGCTCGACGCCGCGACGGTTCAGGAGGGCCGACACCGCGAAGCTGATGGCCACCGCGAGAGAGATCACCACCACCCAGCGCTCGTCGAGCAACCCGGCCGAGGCGCCGACCACCGCGACGATGATCCCGAACTCGGAGAAGTTCGCCAGGACGAGCCCCGCGAGGAAGGCGGTCCGGCGCCGCAGCCTCATCGCCCACAGGAGGACCGCGTAGAAGGCGACCTGGAACGGCAGCACGGCCAGCAGTGCGACCGCCAGCAGCACCTCCTCGAGCCCGGGGCTCCCGTGCAGCCCGATCTCGAGGAAGAAGGCGACGAGCATGAGGTCCTTGAACGTCATGAGGGACCGGTAGAGCTCTGAGGAGCTGGGGTGCTTGGCGAGGAGTGCGCCCATCACCAGGGCGCCGAGCTCACCGTTCACGCCGAACACCTCGAAGACGCCCCAGCCCAGGGCCACGGCGACGGTCACCCCGAACAGGGCCTGCAGCTCACCGTGCCCGATCCGGTCCCAGATGCGGTGCAGCGGCCACGCGGCCGGGACCACGAGGACCAGCAGCAGCGCCCACGGGCTCGGCACGTGCCCGCCCGCGGCAGCCATGAACGCGACGGCGGCGACGTCCTGCAGCACGAGCAGGCCGACAGCGATGCGCCCGTACAGGGAGGTCGTGTCGGAGCGGTCCTCGAGCACCTTGACGACGAACACGGTCGAGGAGAACGAGAGGGCGAACCCGACGAGCGCAAGGGCGCCGAAGGACTCCCCGGCGACCAGGGGAACCCCGATCACGACGAGCAGTCCGAGGAATCCGAGCCCGACAGCGGTCGAGAGCGCCATGTGGACGCTCGCGGTGAGCCAGATCTCTCGGCGCAGCAGGGTCCGCACGTCGAACTTGAGCCCGATCGTGAAGAGCAGGAGCACCACGCCGATCTCGGCGATCTCCTCGAGGCCGGCGGGGGCAGGGGAGTCGAGAGCCCCCAGAGCGAAACCTGCTGCGAGGTAGCCCACCAGGGGAGGGAGCCGGATCGCCGAGGCGAGCAGTCCCCCGAGGACTGCCGCCGCGAGATACAGCGCGAGCTCCATGCGCGTGCCTCCACGGTGTGGCCGTCGTCTGGCGGGTTGGTACTTCCGCACGACGGTAGGTCAGGACGGTCTGACAAGCACGGTAGCGCCCCGGCCAGGACCGACCTGCACCTCACCCGTCGATCGCCTCGAGCAGCCGCAACGGTTCCGGAGTGCGGCAGGAGAGGTTCGCACCACCGGTGGCGGGCACCTTCTCGACGGTGACGACGAACACGGTCAGGGTCGCGACGAACGGCTCATGCCTCAACCCGGAGACCCACTGCCGCTGCCCGTCAGCCAGGTGCCCGGAGGCGATGGCGCGCTCGACGTTGCGTTCGATCCCGAGGATCGTGTCCGCCAGGGCGAAGTCCCGGAACACACCGGGGACGACGTCGACGCTCCTCACGTGCAGCCCGACGGCGTGCGCGTGGCCAGCGAGCTGACGCCCGATGTGACCGTTCCTGACGACGACGTCGCGCACGTGGTCGCGGAAGCGATGGCTCGCGTCGACCTGCTCGGCGGCGATGGCCAGGGTGTCCCAGTCCGGCTCGGCGAAGACCGCCCGGCCACCGGGCCGGAGCACCCGGCGGACCTCGTCGATCGCTCGGCGCGGGTCGTCCACGTGCTGCAGCACGCGATCGGTGCGCGCCCGGTCGACCGTGGCGTCGGCCAACGGCAGGTCGTGGACGTCGCCCTGCCGCACCTTGATCACCGCCCCGTCGGCCACGGAGCCTGCCCGCTCGAGCATGCGCGGGTCCCGGTCGACGCCGATGACCGATCCGGTGGGTCCGACCGCGTCGGCCAGCGCCCGCAGGTCTGTCCCCGGGCCGCAGCCGATGTCCACGACCTCCAGCCCGGCGTGCAGATCCAGGGCTCTTCGCGCGAACGCCTTGTACTCGCGACCGGGCGCACTGCCCGCGACCACGCCCATGTACGACGCCGCGTCGAGCACCGCGGACTCAGGTCCCACCGTCATGCGAGCCAGTAGACCAGAGCCTCCTGACGCGCCACACCCCTCCTCGCCTCAGGGGCCTGCCGCGCGGTAGGCCCTGCCCGCGGCGGTCGGGGTGGAGCCGTCCAGGTAGAGGCCGAACTCGACGCTGTCCCCGACGGCCGGCAGCCCGAACCAGGCGTAGCGCTCGACGAAGGGGCGAGCCTCGAGCCCCTGGGTGCTCCCGGCGATGAACGCCTCGGCCTGCTGACCGGTCGGGTAGCTCGGCTCGCCGGCGAAGTTGATCAGCCCGTACTCGGTGACCCAGACGGGCAGGCCGTACCGCGCGTGGACGGCATCGACGTACTCGAGGAGGTGCCCGACGGCGGCCTCGCTGAAGTCTGAGCCGTACCAGTGGACCGTGATGAAGTCGACGCGCAGGCCCCGCTCCTGCGCCCCCGCCATGAACTGGTCGAGCCACCCGCCCGGTGTGTCCGCGCCGTAGGCCACCGCGGGGCTGCCGAGCCGCATCCCGGTGCCCTCGAGCCGGGTCCACAGGTCCAGGGCCTCCTCGACGCTCATGGCGGCCTGCTCGGCCAGGTCGGGCTCGTTGAAACCGAGGAGCACCGTGCCCTGCTGGCTCGCCAGAGCGAGGGTCTCGTCGGTGACCGCGTCGCGCCCCCAGATCATGGGGACGAACTCGACCCCCGCGGGGCCAGCCGCCGGGGAGGGGGACCAGGTGTAGTACCAGCCTGCGCCGACGTCCCCGAGGGCCCCGCGGGTGCCGTCGAACTCCCAGGTGGCGACCCCCTTCTTGGCGGAGGTCGCGGCCGGCGCAGCCTCGGCGGCCGGTGGAGGTTCCGGGGGTGGCGCTGCGGGGGCGGCCGGCTCCGCCGGTGGAGGTGGCTCGGGGGTCGGCGTCGAGGTCGGCGTCGGTTCCGGGG
>NZ_JALPKN010000087.1 GCF_023630195.1 Actinotalea sp. C106
GGGGGGCATGGGGCCTGGCGGCTGCGGGCGCGGGCGGGAGCGCGCGGGCGCCGGGGGTCGCGGTGGTGCGGCCGGGCCGGAGATCTGGTCGGGCTGGGGTATCGACCCGGGAGCGCTCGGCGGGTTACGGTCAGCGCACTGTCCAGGACCACCGGATGGCCACGCGACCGATGACGGCTTCACGTCGACGGTCGCGTCTGCTTTCCGAGGAGGAGGTTGGGTGCGGGTTGGCTGGTCCACCTTGGTGGATGCGGGTGTGGCACTGCGCCGCGACCTGCACCGGCGCCCGGAAGTCGCCTGGCAGGAGCACGGGACCGCCGAGACCGTGCGCGCCGAGCTGCACCGGCTGAACATCCCGTACCGCCCCTGCGCCGGCACCGGCACCCTCGCGACCCTCGCCCCGACAGCCCCCGGTCGGCACATCGCCCTCCGCGCGGACCTCGACGGCATGCCCGTCCAGGAGACCACCGGCGCGGAGTGGTCCTCGCTGCACGAGGGCGTGATGCACGCCTGCGGTCACGACGGGCACATGGCCACCCTCCTCACCGCCGCCGCGTGGCTCCAGGCCCACGAGGACGAGCTCCCCGGACCGGTCACCCTGCTCCTCCAGCCCGCCGAGGAGGGCGGGCACGGCGCTCGCGGCATGATCGAGGACGGCGCCCTGGACGGTCACCTCGCCCCGCGCCCGGTCGACGTCGTCTTCGGCTGGCACAACTGGCCGGCCATCCCCTACGGCCAGGCCGTGTGCCCCGACGGTCCGGTGATGTCCGCCAACGGCACGTTCGTCATCGAGATCACCGGCCAGGGTGGGCACGCCAGCCAGCCCGAGGCCACGCGTGACCCGGTGCTCGCGGCCTCGGCGATCACCCTCGCCCTGCAGCAGGTCGTCGCGCGCCGCCTGCCGCCGAACCAGGCCGCCGTCGTCGCTGTGACCTCGATCGACGCGCGGGCCGGCGCACCCACCGTGACCCCCGAGCACGCCGTCGTCTCGGGGAGCATCCGGATCGGCGACACCGCGCAGCGGGCCGAGGTCTTCGCCCTCATCGCCGAGATCGCCAGCGCGACGGCCGCCGCGTACGGGGTCCAGGCCGTCACCACCCCGACCCCGCGCTACGGGGCGACCGTCAACGCCCCCGCGCCCGCCACCGAGCTGCGCGCCGCCCTGGCCGCCGAGCTGGGGGAGGCCTGGCACAGCGCCCGCACCCCCGTGCCGGTCATGGCGTCGGAGGACTTCAGCTACTACCTGGACGAGGTGCCTGGGGCCTTCGCCCTGGTGGGCGGGGGTGACGGCGCGGGCCACGACGAGTCCTGCCACAGCCCGCGCTACGACTTCAACGACGACCTGCTCGAGCGGGTCGCCCGCGTGTACGTCCAGCTGGCCGGCGCCCCCGCGCCGCCTCCCCGCACCCCATCCGCCGTCCAGGCCACCGAGCAGGCCGCGACACCGTCCTAGAAGGAGCACGCATGGACATGACCCCCTTCGAGCAGTGGGAGTCCGAGGTCCGCGGGTACTGCCGCGCGTACCCGACGGTCTTCGCCACGGCGTCGAACGCCCGCCAGGTCGACGAGGACGGCACGTCGTACATCGACTTCTTCGCCGGGGCCGGCGTGCTGAACTTCGGCCACAACAACGAGCGCATGAAGCGGGCGATGATCGCCTTCCTCGAAGGGGACGGTGTCGCGCACAGCCTCGACACCTACACCACCACCAAGCGCGACTTCATCCAGCGCTTCCACGACGTGATCCTCGAGCCGCGCGGCATGGACTACAAGATGCAGTTCATGGGCCCGACCGGCACCAACGCCGTCGAGGCCGCCCTCAAGCTGGCCCGCCTGGCCACGGGGCGCAGCGACGTCGTCGCCTTCAGCCACGGCTTCCACGGCATGACCCTCGGCTCCCTCGCCGCGACCGCGAACGACGCCTTCCGCAAGTGGGCCGGGGTGCCCCTCGAGAACGTCGTGCGGCTGCCCAACGAGAGCTCCCCGGGCGGCGGCATCGCCGGGCTCGAGGCGTACCGCGAGGCGATCAGCGACCCGTCGAGCGGGCAGAAGCCCCCGGCCGCCTTCCTCGTCGAGCCGCTGCAGGCCGAGGGCGGGGTCAACGTGGCGAGCGCCGAGTGGCTGCACGCCATCCAGGCCCTCGCCAAGGACGTCGGCGCGCTGTTCATCATCGACGACATCCAGGCTGCCTGCGGGCGCACCGGCTCCTACTTCAGCTTCGACGGCATGGGCCTGGACCCGGACATCATCACCCTCGCCAAGGGGCTCGGCGGGTTCGGGACGCCCATCGCGATGAACCTCAACAAGCCCGACGTCGACGCGCACTGGTCCCCGGGCGCGCACACCGGCACCTTCCGTGGTCAGGGCCTGTCCTTCGTGGCGGGGGCCGTGGCCCTGGACTACTTCACCGACGACGAGCTCATGACGCAGGTCCAGGCCAAGGGCGCCACCATGCGCGACAAGCTCGAGGCGATCGCCGCCGCCCACCCGGGCCACGGCTGGGAGGTCCGCGGCCGCGGCATGATGCAGGGCCTCGACCTGCACGACGGCGCCCTGGCCAAGGAGGTGCAGCGCGTCGCCTTCCACAGCGGGCTGCTCCTGGGACCGTGCGGAACCAACGGCCAGGTGATCAAGCTGATCCCGCCGCTGACCATCCCCGAGGACGACCTCGCCGAGGGCCTCGACCTGCTCGAGAAGGCCATCGCGGCGGCGGTGTCGGCATGAGGCACCGCGACGACATGACCTTCGCGCCCGAGGAGTACGAGCGGCGCATCGCCGAGCTGCGCGGGCGCATGGCGGCCCGTCTCCTGGACGCGGTGATCATCACCGACCCCGAGAACCTCATCTACCTGACCGACTACCAGACCACCGGGTACTCGTTCTTCCAGGCCCTCGTCGTCCCGCTCGAGGACGAGCCCTTCATGATCACGCGTGCGATGGAGGAGTCCAACGTCATCGAGCGCACCTGGGTCGAGATCACCCGGCCCTACCCGGACACCGGCGACGCGATCCAGCAGCTCATCGCTGCCCTCACCGAGTTCGGCCTCGCGACCAAGCGCATCGGGTACGAGCGGAACAGCTACTTCTTCCCCGCCTACCAGCAGGACCGCATCCACACGAGCTTCCAGCGCGGCACCCTGCGCGACTGCTTCGGCATCGTCGAGGAGGGGCGACGCCGCAAGTCCCCCGCCGAGATCGAGATCATGACCCGGGCGGCGATCGCGACCCAGGCCGGGATCGCTGCGGGGCTCGAGGCGGCCCAGCCGGGGGTGACCGAGAACGACATCGGTGCCGCGATCAGCGCCGCCATGTTCCGCGCCGGGGGAGAGCCGCCCGCCGTCATGCCCTACGTCGCCTCGGGGCCGCGCTCGATGATCGGTCACGCCACCTGGGAGGGCCGCGAGGTCCAGCCCGGAGAGCACGTGTTCCTCGAGGTGGGCGGCTGCTACCGGCGGTACCACACGGCCATGATGCGCACCGTGGTCCTGGACGACCTGAGCCCCTCGATGGAGAAGGCCCAGGAGCGCATGAAGATGGCCCTGCGCGAGCTCAAGGCCGAGATGCGCCCGGGGCTCACCGTCTCCGACGCCGACTCGATCGTCCGGAACATCATCACGGACAACGACGTCGACGCCCGCCTGGTCACCCGGTCCGGGTACTCGATCGGGATCGCCTTCCCGCCCAGCTGGGACGAGGGCTACATCCTCAGTCTCAACCCGGGGGACTTCACCGTCCTCGAGGAGGGCATGACCTTCCACGTGATCCCGTGGATGTGGGGGGTCGACGGTGACAAGACGGTCGGCACCTCCGACACCATCCGGATCACCGCGGACGGGTGCGCGTCCTTCTTCGACCTGCCCGAGGACTTCACCGTCAAGCCGGCTGCGGCCGCGCCCTTGCTGAGCGCCGTCGACGCCGTGGAGGAAGCATGAGTGTGCTGACCGTCATCGACCCGCGGACCGGCGAGGTCGCCCACGAGGTCCCCGCGGCCGGGCCTGAGGAGATCGGGCAGGTCATCGGCCGCGCCCAGGACGCCTTCGGGACCTGGAGCCGGCGCACCATCGCGGAACGGGCCGCCGTCCTGCACGCCGTGGCCGGCCGGCTCCGGGAGGACCGTGAGCGGCTGGCCCCGATCATGACCGTGGAGATGGGCAAGCCGATCACCGAGGCGCGGGCCGAGGTCGAGAAGGCCGCGTGGGCGGCCGAGCACTACGCCGAGCACGCCGCGACGTACCTGGCCACCGAGGAGGTCGCCTCCGACGCGACCCGTAGCTACGTGCAGTACCTGCCGCTCGGGCCGGTGCTGGGCATCCTGCCGTGGAACGCGCCGATGTGGTTGGCCTTCCGGTTCCTCGCCCCGACCCTCATGGCGGGCAACACGGGGGTGCTCAAGCACGACCCGCGCGTCCCGCGGTGCGCCCAGGCCGTCGCCGACCTCTTCGACGAGTCCGTCGGGGCGCCCGCCGGCCTCGTGCAGGCCCTGCTCGCGCAGACCCCCGACGTCGAAGGGGCCATCCGGGACCCGCGGATCCAGGCCGTCTCCTTCACCGGCTCGGACAAGGCCGGGGCCGCGGTGGCGTCCGTCGCCGCCTCGGAGATCAAGCCCCACGTGCTCGAGCTCGGTGGCTCAGACCCGGCGATCGTCCTGGCGGACGCCGACCTCGAGGCCGCCGCCGCGACCATCGCGACCATGCGGATCATCAACGCGGGGCAGTCCTGCATCGCGGCCAAGAGGATCATCGTCGAGGAGTCCGTGCACGACGAGTTCGTCGAGCTGCTGCACGAGCGGCTCGCGGCCCTCGTGGTCGGTGACCCGCGTGAGGAGAGCACGCAGATCGGTCCGATCGCCCGGGAGGACCTGCGCGCCAACCTGCACCGCCAGGTCACCGAGACGATCGAGGCCGGGGCCGAGTGCCGACTCGGTGGCGAGCTGCCCGAGGGGCCCGGGTTCTTCTACCCGGTGACCCTGCTCACCGAGGTGCGCCCCGGGATGACGGCCTGCGTCGAGGAGACCTTCGGACCGGTGGCCGCCGTGCTGCGGGTCGACTCCGCCGAGGCCGCGGTCGCCGTCGCGAACGACACCCCGTACGGGCTCGGTGCGAGCGTGTGGACCTCGACCGAGCGCGGCGAGGCCATCGCCCGGCAGGTCGTCGCCGGCCAGGTCGCCGTCAACGGCATCGTCAAGACCGACCCGCGCCTGCCCAGCGGCGGCGTCAAGCGCTCGGGCTACGGGCGTGAGCTCGGCCGCGAGGGCATCCTCGAGTTCGTCAACGCCCAGCAGGTGTGGGTCGGACCCAAGGCGTGAGCCCCCCCAACCTCGTGTCAGAACCTGGGATACCTGGGGCACCCTCAGGTTCTGACACGAGGTTGGTCAGGGGAAGGGGGCGGACGGTGGGTGCAGGGCCGAGGCGGGGTGGGCTGACGGTTGCGACCAAGGTGCTCACCGCCGTGCCCTACGCGGCGCTGACCTGGGTGATCTTCGGCCTGGCCGTGGACCGACTGCTCCCGAGCGACTCGCTCGAACCTTGGCCGGTCGCCATCCAGGCCTACGCCATGGCGCTCGTCTTCCTGCCGGCGGCCGCCTTCGCCGGCGTCGAGCGGGGCACTCGGCGCGTGGGGGCGGGCGGCCGGTGGCTCATCCACGGGCTGGTGCTGATGACCCTCGTCGCCCTGTACCTCGGGGTGCTCCTCTAGTCCCCGCGCCCGGCTCGCCGGCGCAGCGCCAGCAGCACTCTCGTGTCAGAAGCTGGGATACCTGGGGCATCCCCACGTTCTGACACGAGGTTGGTCAGGGGAGGGGGCGCACCGGGGGGCTGAGGGCGAGGTCGGCGTGGACCTGTCCGTCGCGCAGGACCAGTCCGGTCAGCGTCACGCCGTCGACCCGGCTCGCGACGGCGTCCTGCACCCGCACCGTGATGAGCGGGGCGCGTGGTCCGGGGCGGACCTCGAGGAGGCCGTCGGGCAGGCCCTGCGCTGCGAGCCGCTCGGAGAGCACCCCGGTCAGCTGGTTGAGCAGCCGGTGGGCGGGCAGCCCTCGGGCCTCCGCGTAGACCTCGAGGGTCGCGACCCCCGCCGCGTAGCTGATGAGCTGCGCGGTGACGGTGACGGTGCCGGCTGCCTGCAGGGCGAGGCGCGCGAGGCCGGAGACGTCGGGCACCTCGGGCAGGTCGACGTCGGCGCGCACGAGGGCGCCCTCGCCCCGGACCCCGGAGACGAAGGGTGGGAGCGGCTGCGCCACGGCCGCGAGCGTCACGGCCTCCTCGACCGACAACGTGACCTGCACAGATCCTCACCTCCACCAGGCGGACCCGGGGCGGCCCGCCCCTGCACGGTACGCGGTGGGCCCGTGGATCCCGGAACGACAGCAGCCGCGATCCGAGGAACGGATCACGGCTGAGGGGTGGAGCGGGGTATGTCTGGTCTATCGGCCTGCCCTCGGCGGACCTTGAGCGATCCGCGCGGGATTCACCCGTATGGAGCAGTGGCGGGCGCCTCGGGCGCCCGCCACCTGCGACTACGAGCGCTTGCGGTTGCCCGAGACGGACTCGGCGACGCCGATGAGCAGCACGGCTGCGACGACGGCGACGATGAAGCCGATGACGTTGAGCTCGAAGATGTCACCGGTGCCGAGCAGGTTGGCGATCACGCCTCCGATGACCGAGCCGACGAGGCCCAGCAGGAGGGTGGCGATGATGCCGAGGTTCTGCTTGCCCGGCTTGATGAGCCGAGCGAGGGCCCCGATGATCAGGCCTGCGACGATGAAACCGATCATGGTTCCTCCTTCATGAGGGGCACGATCTGCGCCCGGAGGGATGCTCACACGGTCCCCGGCGCACCGCGCGCTGGACGGTGGTGGCGCCGATCACGTCGGCCACGGGCCGCCGAACCGCTGCCGCCCGGCGTCCGGACACCTCGGCATGGATCGGCCCTCGGTCGTGTTCACTACCGGTGTGACCCCTCACGAGCGACTGCCCAAGGTCCGCGCCTCCGAGCTGGTCGGCCGCGGCTGGCTCAACACCGGCGGCAAGCACGTCTCCCTGGCCGACCTGCGCGGCAAGATCGTGCTGCTCGACTTCTGGACCTTCTGCTGCATCAACTGCCTGCACGTCCTGGACGAGCTGCGCGAGATCGAGGCCGAGCACCACGACGTCCTGGTGGTCGTCGGGGTCCACTCGCCCAAGTTCGTGCACGAGGCCGACCCGGTCGCCCTCGCCGCGGCGGTGGACCGCTACGAGGTGCACCACCCGGTGCTCGACGACCCCGAGCTCACCACCTGGTCCGCCTACAGCGCCCGGGCCTGGCCGACCCTCGTCGTCGTCGACCCCGAGGGCTACATCGTGGCCCACATGGCCGGCGAGGGGCACAAGAACAACGTCTCGGTGCTGGTCCGTGAGCTCGTCGCCGAGCACGAGGCCCAGGGCACCCTGCACCGCGGTGACGGTCCGTACGTGGCCCCCGAGCCGACGTCGACCACCCTGCGCTTCCCCGCCAAGGCGATCCGGCTCCCGGAGGCGGACGGCTACGGCTGGGTGGGGGACGGCACCGATCCTCGCGGCGGCAACCTGCTGGTCGCCGACGCCGGGCACCACAGCCTGGTCGAGCTCGCGGCCGACGGCGAGACCCTCGTGCGCCGCATCGGCACCGGCGAGCGCGGCCTGGTCGACGGGGGGCCCGAGGACGCCCGCTTCAGCGAGCCCAACGGTCTGTGCCTGGTCCCCGAGGAGCTGCGCGCCGAGCTCGGGTACGACGTGCTCGTCGCCGACACGGTCAACCACGCCCTGCGCGGGGTCCGGCTGCGCGACGGCCTCGTCACGACCCTCGCGGGCAACGGCCAGCAGTACATGGTCGGGGCGGGGGACAACGTGCTGCCCGAGGTCGACGCCGAGGCCGACGCCGAGGCTGACGCCCCGACCGCGGCCCGTCGGCAGAAGCTCTCCTCCCCGTGGGACGTCAGCTGGGTGCCCGCGCTGGGTGCCTTCGTGGTGGCGATGGCCGGCAACCACACGCTGTGGTCCTTCGACGGGCGCGGGACGGTCGAGCACCTCGCGGGCACCATGAACGAGGGGCTCGTGGACGGCCCGGCCGCCGAGGCGTGGTTCGCCCAGACCTCGGGGCTGGCCGTCGGGCCCGACGGGCGCCTGTGGCTCGCCGACTCGGAGGTCTCGGCCCTGCGCTGGCTCGACGCCACTCCCGAGGTCGTGCGCATCGGGACCGCCGTCGGGGCCGGGCTCTTCGACTTCGGCCACCGCGACGGCGCCGCCGACCAGGCCCTGCTCCAGCACCCGCTCGGGGTCGCAGTCCTGCCCGACGGCTCGGTCGCGATCGCCGACACCTACAACGGAGCGGTCCGCCGCTACGCCCCCGCGGCCGACGGCGAGGGCCCCGGCGAGGTCACCACGCTGGCGCAGGGCCTCGCGGAGCCCTCGGGCCTGCTGGTCGAGGTGCACGAGGACGGCGCGGTCGACCTGCTCGTCGTCGAGTCCGCCGCCCACCGCATCACCCGGCTGCGCCTGCCGGCCCGCCTCGCGGGGGAGCTCCTCGACGCCGGCGCCCACCGCACCGCGCGCCCCGTCTCCGAGATCGGCGCAGGGCAGGTGCGGCTCGACGTCGTCTTCACCCCGGCCACGGGGCAGAAGTACGACGACCGCTACGGCCCCTCGACCCGCCTGCAGGTCTCGGCCTCACCGCCCGAGCTGCTCCTCGACGGCGCGGGGGACGACGTCCCGCTCGAGCGGGTGCTGCAGCTCAACCCCGAGATCACCGAGGGGGTGCTGCACGTGACGGCCCAGGCCGCGAGCTGCGACGCCGACCCCGCCATCGAGTTCCCCGCCTGCCATCTCAACCAGCAGGACTGGGGAGTCCCGGTCCGCGTGGTCGACGGCGGGCCCGCCGAGCTCAGCCTGCCGCTGCACGGCTGAGCCGAGCTCTGCCGCCCAGGGGTCAGGGCAGCTCTCCGCGCGCGACGCGGTGAAGCAGGGTGATCGCGTGCTCGCTGGTCGCTGCGAGCACGGCGGGTGGGTCGCCCTCGAAGGTGACCTTCTCGGTGTGCGTCCCTGCCGGGGAGACGACGGCGAACCACACCGAGCCCGGAGGCTGGCCCTCGTCCGGCTCGGGGCCGCCCACCCCGGTCACGGCGACGGAGACCTCCGCCCCCAGCAGCTCGGCCGTGCGACTGGCCATCCGGGTGGCGCAGGTCTCGGTGACGACGGGGCCGCGCGGCACACCCAGGAGCCCGAACTTCACCTCGGGGGAGTAGGCCACGATCGACCCGCGGAACCACGTCGAGGCCTCCGGTGCGGCGGACAGCACGCTCGCGATGGTGCCTCCGGTCAGGGACTCGGCGGTCGCGACCGTCCACCCGTGGGCTGCCAGCCCGTCGGCCAGCCCGCTCGCCAGGTGCTCGGCGGCCTCGGCGTTCTCGTCGACCGATCGGCGCATCGTCTCGTTCTTCGCCATGCTCCCAGCCTGCGCCGCAGACCGGCGGCTCGCACCCGCGCGCGACGGCCAGGCCTGGTCGGGGAGGGCGGGTCAGGTGGCGCCGAGGGCTCGTAGGACGAAGGCCTCGGTCGCCGCGATGGCTGCCTCGCGGCCCGGCCCGTCGTCGGGCACGCCGCGGCTGGACAGGCAGGCGTTGACCAGCACCACGGTCGTCTCGAGGGGCTGGTCGGTGAAGGCGCCGTTCGCGATCCCGGTCCGCAGGATGCGGCGCAGCAGCTCCTCGACGGGCTCGGCGTGCTCGCGCAGCCGCGCGCGGGTGCTGGGGGACAGCACCGACCGCAGCTCGGGGCCGGGGGCCAGGTGGAACACCCGCTTGAGCTGGGCCTGCTGGCGCACGTAGGCGCGCATCTGCTCGACCGGGTCCTCGACCCCGTTCAGGGCCCGCTCGAGGGACGCCACCCACTGGTCGGTCTCGTGGGTGATGAAGGCGAGGAGCAGGGACTCCTTGTCGGGGAAGTGGTTGTAGACGGCGGTACGGCCGATCCCCGCGGCACCCGCGATGTCCGCCAGGGTGATGGCGTCGAAGCCGCGGTCGGCCATGAGGGCGGTCAACGCAGCGAAGAGCTTGTTGCGGGTCTGCTCGCGGTGCTCGGTCAGCGAGCCCCCGATGATCTTCGGCACGGGCCCATTCTCTCACCTGGCGCATCGCCGACCGCCGTCGAGCCCCTAGGGTCGCGGCATGAGCGACGTCATCGAGCCCGACACCAAGGACTGGACCTGGGTGCTGCGTGAGCGCTGCCCCGAGTGCGGGTTCGACGCCGCCACCGTCGAGGGACGCGACCTGCCGGCCATGGTCCGCGGCTGGGGCCCCCGCTGGGTCACGGCCCTCGCCCGCCCCGACGCGCCCCGGCGTCCGCGGCCCGAGGTGTGGTCGGTCCTCGAGTACGCCTGCCACGTGCGGGACGTGTACCTGACCTTCGACGAGCGGGTACGGCTCATGGTCACCGAGAGCGCGCCGACCTTCGCCAACTGGGACCAGGACGAGGCCGCGACCGAGGGCCGCTACGGCGAGCAGGACCCGGCCCTCGTGGCCGACGAGCTCGTGGCGGCCGGGGAGCACCTCGCCGAGCGGTTCGCCGCCGTCGGCCCCGAGCAGTGGTCCCGCACCGGCCTGCGCAGCAACGGTTCGGCCTTCACGGTCGAGACCCTCGGGCAGTACTTCGCGCACGACGTCGTCCACCACCTGCACGACGTGAGCGCCTGATCTCGGCCTGGACCATGCCGGGCCGTGAGATCTAGCCGCACCGACCTCGAGCCCGGCTCTCGAACAGCGGGGTCGATCGGGTTCGGATAGTGACCCTGATCGACCCCGATCCCGCGGGGCGTGCGGCGCCGAACGGTGGGCGCGCGGGCGGGAGGTTCTCCCCAGGGCCTAGCTCGCCGAGCGCAGGGCGAGGCCCAGGGCGTACTCCTCCCAGAACCGGCCCGCGGGCGGCCCGCCGTTGCACTGGCCGTCCGAGAGCCCGACGGTCTTGATCCACAGGTTCGCGACGTGCTGCCCCGAGCCCACGTAGGCCGGTGGGGTGCCTAGGCCGCGGCCCGGCGGGTTGCACCACACCGCGCCCTGGGCGTCGCGCAGCCCGCCCTGACCGTTGCGCGAGGTGTCGATCACGTAGCGGGCCCCGCCCACCAGGGGGGAGAGCGCGTCGCCGTAGGCCCGCTCGTCGGCGGTGGTCTGGAAGTTCGAGACGTTGGTCGCGAAGCCGGCGACCTCGCGGATCCCGGCACGCTCGAGGCGCGAGGCGATGTCGGCGCGGGTCGCCGGTCCCCAGTTGAAGCTGTTGCTGCTCCCGGCGTCGAGGTACACCTCGGCCCCGGCAGCGGTGTAGGCGCGCGCCGAGTCGCGGATCTGGTCGAACCGGGCCTCGCTGTCCCCGCAGCGGTACACGTGCAGCAGCGCGTCGGGCTCGACGACGACGACGGCGCGGGCGCCGGCCAGGCCCTCGGCCACGGCCCGGGTCCACGCCGTGTACTGGGCCGGGGTG
>NZ_JALPKN010000088.1 GCF_023630195.1 Actinotalea sp. C106
TGGCCTCCGACTTCCGGCGACGTCAGCAGGCCCGCGGCCCAGGTGCGCGCCCTGAGTCCGGCCGCCACCCTGGACCGCGGGTACGCGGTCGTCCAGCACGGCGACGGCCTCGTGCTGCGTGACCCCGCCGAGGTCGACGTCGGTCAGGTCCTGCGCATCCGGGTCGCCCGCGGCGAGCTGTCGGCGACGGCCGGCCCGGCGGACCCGCGGTTTACTGGACCCGAGCACGAGGACGAAGGAGCGACGTGACAGCCGACGGAAGCCAGGGCGAGGCCATCGCCGACCTCAGCTATGAGCAGGCCCGCGACGAGCTGGTGACGGTCGTCTCCCGGCTCGAGACGGGCGGCGAGACCCTCGAGGGCTCCCTGGCGCTCTGGGAGCGTGGTGAGGCCCTCGCCCAGCGCTGCCAGGAGTGGCTCGACGGCGCTCGCGCGAGGCTCGACGCCGCCCGCGCCGCAGGACCCGACCAGTCCCCTCCCTCGACGACGAGCAAGGACCAGACATGACCGAGCCTGCCTCCCCCACCGAACACCCGGACGGCCCCGCCATCCCGGACCAGCCCGGTGCCGAGCCCGTGGGCCTCGACGCGCCCCCCTCCGGGGTGATCGAGCGGGACCGGACCGAGGGGGCGATGGACCCGGGCACCGAGCCCTCCCCCGAGGTGATGGTCGACGAGTCCGAGCGCCGCGCCCTGGTCATCGGGGAGGCGCTGATCGACGTGGTGCGCCGCCCAGACGGCTCCACCGAGGAGCACCCCGGGGGGAGCCCGGCGAACGTCGCCCTCGGCCTCGCGCGGCTCGGTCGCCCCGTCGACCTGCTCACCTGGTTCGGCCCCGACGCCCACGGTGACCTGCTGCGCGGCCACCTGAGCGGCAACGGGGTGACGATCAGCCCGGGCAGCGACTCGGCCGAGCGGACCTCGGTCGCGACCGCGACCCTCGACGAGCAGGGCACGGCCAGCTACGACTTCGACCTCTCGTGGCACGTGCCCGAGCGGTGGGCGGCGCCGGTGACCCCTCCGCTCGTGGTGCACACCGGGTCCATCGCCGCAGTCCTCGAGCCCGGCGGGCCCGACGTGGCACACGTCCTCGAGGCCCGCCGGGAGTCGGCGACGATCACCTACGACCCCAACCTCCGGCCCTCGCTCATGCCCCCCGCCGACCAGACCCGCGAGGTCGTCGAACGCCTCGTGGCCCTCGCCGACGTGGTCAAGGTCAGCGACGAGGACCTCGCCTGGCTCGAGCCCGGCGTCGAGCCCCTCGAGATCGCGCGACGGTGGGTGCAGGCAGGGCCCGCACTGGTCGTCGTCACGCGGGGCGGCGAGGGGGCGACCGGCATCCTGGCCACCGGCCACGAGGTCGACGTCGCCGCGCCCCGGGTCACCGTCGCGGACACGGTCGGCGCGGGCGACTCCTTCATGGGCGGTCTGATCGACGGTCTGTGGTCGGCGCAGCTCCTCGGCGCGGAGAACCGTGAGGCGCTGAACGCGGCCCCCGCCGAGACCCTGCGCGGGGTCCTCGAACGATGCGCCGAGATCGCGGCGATCACGGTGAGCCGAGCGGGGGCCAACCCCCCGAACCGGAGCGAGGTCACCGAGGCCTGAGCCCGGAGCGACCGCGGCCCGTTCCCCATCACCCCTTTTTCGATCACCCCGTTCCCGATCAGTCCTCCCCCGATCGGCTCATCCTCGCCAGGCCGGTCTCCTCACGTCACCCGGTCTGTTCGAGCCGGTCCAGCTCGTCCAAGGTGATGAGGACGGTCGAGGCCGTCCAGGCCAGCGGGGCCACGGCCGAGGGGCTGCCGTCCCACAGCACCTTCTCGGGCAGGGCGCCGCGCTCGGTCCGGTGCGCGTCGAGCCAGTCGAGCCAGTGCTCGGCCTGCTCGACGTCCCCCGAGGCCGCAGCGGTCAGGGCCCAGATCGCGGTCTCGGGGGTCCAGGAGATGCCGTCGGACTTCCATCCCTCGCCCGGTGCGAGCCCGCCCGCAGGGCGCGCCATGCCCGCGGCAGCCGCGCCCCAGGCCTCGGCCACCTCGGCCTCGAGCGGGGCGAAGGGCGGCATGAGGAAGGCCACCGACGTGTCGCGATCCTCCCCGCCGAGGTGCCGCGGATAACCGTCAGGTGCGAACTGCTCGTCCACGGCCCGGCTCAGCAGGGCCTCGACATCCGCCGCAGACGGCGCCCCCAACGCCTCGAGCACCGGCCCGACGGCACGGACCCCGGCCAGCAGGGGGGCGAGCGTGCCGAGGGTCGGTGCCGTCTCGCGGACCTCCCAGTAGTCGGGGAACACCCCGGGCACCCCGGTCACCGGATCGACGTTCGACCGGATGGCGTCCAGGGACCGTACGACCAGCGGGCGGAGCCCCTCGAGGTCGGCGTCACGCTGCGCGCCGGGCTCGGCCTCGGCGTACCACTCGCCCACCGCCCACAGCACCCAGCCGTTGCCGTCGAGCTGCAGACCTCGCTGATCAGGGACCGAGCCCGTGCCGTCGGGCAGGTACCGGGCGTCGAAGACCCCCTCGGTCGAGGCGACGTCCTGCATGACGCGCAGGTAGTCGAGGACCTCGACCGCGTCCTCGGTGTGGCCCGTCCGGGCGAGGGCCACCGCGGTGAAGGAGGCGTCCCGCGGCCAGACGTAGCGCCAGGCCGGGTTGGCCCCGGCGATCGCGGCCCCGCCGGGCAGGACCAGGGCGTCGAGGTCGCGCAAGGCCTGCTCGGCCATGTCGGCGTAGTCCTCGGGGCCCGGCACGGTGCCGCTCTCGATCCAGAGGTTCTGCTCGAGACGGTGCGCGGGGTCGTCCTGCGCGGTCGGGTCGTCGAGGACCACCTGGGGCAGGCCCCCGGCGTCGACCACGATCCCGTCGGCGTACAGCGGGATCTCCTCGTACCGAGGCTCCACCTGCCACACCGCGACCCCTGCCGTCGCCAGCGCGACGACCGCGGCCGCCGCCCCCACCGTCACGGCACGACGGGAGGGGGGCCAAGGCATGGCGCGACGATAGTCGCTGGGTCAAGGGAGCGCCGACACCGCCCGGGCGTCGCAGGTCAGGAGGCGGCCCGTGCACCTCCGCCGGAGGCCCGCTCGGTCTCGCGCCGCTCCTTGCGCTCCGCGACCCTCTTCTCACGGGCCTGGGCACGCTCGAGGGCCGCCTTGCGGTCGGCCTCGTTCTCCTCCTCGATGCGGACCACGGCCTCCTCGTCACGGGTCAGGTTCTCCCCGGTCTCGGGGTCGAAGACCATCAGGCGGGCCGGGTCGAACCAGAGCTGGGCCTCGTCCCCGTCGCGCACGTCGCTCTCCGAGCTCAGCGCCACGATGACCTGGGTGCGCATCCCCTCGCCGTCGAGGTCCCGGTCGAGCTCCTCGAGCTTGGCCGCGACGTCCGGGTGGGTGTCGAAGGGGATGTAGGCGTAGAGCTCGGACCCCAGCCACTCGGTCACGTCGATCTCCGCGTCGAACCGCACGCCCCCCGCGGCCTTGTCCTCCTCGAGCAGAGCCGCGTCCTCGACGTGCTCGGGCCGCAGGCCCACGATGACGAGCTTGCGGTCCCCGATGCGCTCGCGCAGGGGGCCGTCGATCGGCACCTGCGCGAAGGGCAGACGCATGGTCCCCCCGTCGACCTCGCCCGGCAGGAAGTTCATCGGCGGGGATCCGATGAACCCCGCGACGAAGAGGTTGATCGGCTGCTCGTACAGCCCGCGGGGGCTCGCGACCTGCTGGAGCTCGCCCTTCTTGAGCACCGCGACCCGGTCCCCGAGGGTCAGGGCCTCGGTCTGGTCATGGGTCACGTACACCGTCGTGGTGCCGAGCCGGCGCTGCATGCGCGCGATCTCGGTGCGCATCTGCCCACGGAGCTTGGCGTCGAGGTTGGACAGCGGCTCGTCGAAGAGGAAGGCCTCGGCCTCCCGCACGATCGCCCGCCCCATCGCGACCCGCTGCCGCTGCCCACCCGAGAGGTTGGCGGGCTTGCGGTCCAGGTGGTCGCCCAGCTCGAGGGTGTCGGCCGCGAGGTTGACCTTGCGGTCGATCTCCTCCTGGCTGAACTGGCCCTTCGTCAGCCGCAGCGGGAAGGCGATGTTCTCGTAGACGGTCAGGTGCGGGTAGAGGGCGTAGTTCTGGAAGACCATGGCGAGATGTCGGTCCCGCGGGGCCTTCTCGTTGACCCGCGTGCCCCCGATCTCGAGGTCCCCCGAGGTGATGTCCTCGAGCCCGACGATCATCCGCAGCAAGGTGGACTTCCCGCAGCCGGAGGGCCCCACGAGGATGACGAACTCGCCGTCGGCGATCTCGAGGCTGACGCCCTTCACGGCCGGGAAGCCGTCGGCGTACTTCTTGACGATGTCCTTCAGGACGATGGAAGCCATGGGATCTCCTCGCGGTCTGGGCGGGTGGTGGGCTGGACGGGCGCTCAGCCCTTGACCGCGCCCTGAGTGAGGCCGGACACGATCTGACGCTGGAACAGCAGCACGAGCACGACCACGGGGACGGTGACCACCACGGCCGCGGCGGAGATGGACCCGGTGGGCTCCTCGAACTGCGAGGCGCCCGTGAAGAAGGCCAGCGCCGCGGGCACCGGCCTCGCGGCCTCGGTCGAGGTCAACGAGATGCCGTAGACGAAGTCGTTCCAGGCGATGAAGAAGGCGATCAGCGCCGTGGTGAACACCCCCGGGGCCGCGAGCGGCACGATCGCCTTGCGGAAGGCCTGCCAGCTCGTCGCGCCGTCGACCTGCGCGGCCTGCTCGAGCTCCCAGGGGATCTGCCGGAAGAAGGCCGACAGGGTCCAGATCGAGATCGGCAGGGTGAGCGAGAGGTACGGGATGATCAGCCCGGCCCAGGTGTCGTACAGGCCGATGCTCCGCCACACGTTGAACAGCGGGGTCACCAGGGAGATGATCGGGAAGATCGAGACCCCGAGGGCCGTGGTGAGCACGACCCGCTTGCCCGGGAAGTCGAGCCGCGCGATCGCGTAGGCCGCCAGGGTCGCCAGCACGACGGCGATCCCGGTCGCGATGAGCGAGATCCCCACCGAGTTGCGCAGGGCCGACAGGAACAGGCCCTGCGCGTCCCCGACGAGGATCTGCTCGTAGTTGCCCCAGGTCGGCGTCGGGGGCAGAAAGGTGCCCGAGTTGAGCTCGCTGGGGAGCTTGAAGCTCGTCGCCGCGACCGCGGCCACCGGGAAGAGCGCGTACACGAGGACGAGGACCGTGATGACCCCCCACCACACGCGCTGCTTGGTGCTCAGCCCAGTCATCAGCTCTCCCCCCTCGCGCCGGCCAGATCGACCTTGAACAGCTTGATCGCCGCGAAGCAGATGGCGATGACGCACACGAAGAGCAGGACCGAGATCGCCGACCCGAGGCCGATCTCGAGCCGGGAGATCGACTGGTCGTAGGCGAGCAGCGAGAGGACCTGGGTGTTGTTGGCGCCGCCGGTCATGATGAAGACGTTGTCGAAGATCCGGAAGGCGTCCAGGGCGCGGAACAGGACGGCGACCATGATCGCGGCCTTCATGTTCGGGATGACCACGCGCTTGAGCCGCTGCCACCACGTGGCGCCGTCGACCTCGGCGGCCTCCTCGAGATCGCTCGGCACCTGCGCGAGACCCGCGAGCAGCAGCAGGGAGATGAACGGCGTCGTCTTCCAGATCTCCGAGGCCATGATGACGAACAGGCTGGGCCCGGTCTCGGCGAACCAGTTGAGGTTCTCGTCGATGCCCGGCACCCAGTCGAACCACGAGTTCACGAAGCCCGAGCTGATGTCGAAGGCGTAGAACCACGCGAAGGCCGAGACCACCGTGATGATCCCGTAGGGCACCAGGATCGCGGTGCGCAGCAGCCCCCGGAGCTGGCGGACCGCCCGGTGCATCACCAGCGCCAGGGCGAAGCCGAGGACCAGCTCGACCAGCACGGTCACCACGGTGATGAAGACGGTCACCAGCATCGAGGACCAGAAGACCGGATCGGTGAGGATCATCGAGTAGTTGCCCAGACCGATGAACTCACGCTCGTCCTGGGCCGTCAGCTTGAACCGGAAGAGCGAGTCGTAGGTGGCCTGGAGGATCGGGTACGCCGTGACGGCGAGCATGACCACGAAGGCCGGCCCGGCCAGGTACCACCCGAGGCGGGCCTCCGCCCTGGTGCGGTCGCTGCGCTCGGCCTCGTGCCCGCGACGGACCTCGGCCTCCTCCTGCTCGGCCGCGGCCCGGGGGGTTCGCCCACCGGCCGCCGGGGTGATCTGGGTGCTCACAGCAGGCGCTCCCCTCGCAGGACGGCGGTGATGAACTCGGCCGAGCTGGCCGGTGTCGAGCCCGGGTCGACGGCCGAGGCGGGGTACCAGGTCTCCTGGAGCCCGGTCGAGACCTCGTTGTAGAAGGGGGTCTGCGGTCGGGGCTCGGCCTGCTCGAGGGACTCACGGATCAGGTCGGCCATCGGGAAGGCGTCCTGGACCTGGGGATCGTCGTAGGCCGCTGTCGAGGCGGGCGGGTTGCCGTTGGTCGCGAAGTACTCGGCCTGGTTCTCCGGCGTCGCGATGCACTCGGCGGCCTCGAGGGCCAGGTCGGTGTGCTCCGAGAACGCCCCGACGCCGATGTTGATGCCGCCGTACGGCGGGCGGCTCTCCTCGCCCTCGACCACCTGCGGGTACATCGCCCAGCCGATGTCCTCGAGCACCTCGGCGTCGAGGGTCCCGGCGTCCACGGCGTCGACCGTCGCGGTCCAGACGAAGGGCCAGTTGACCATGAAGGAGGCCCGGTCCCCCTGGAAGACCGAGAGGTTGGCGTTCTCGTCCGCGGTCGGCAGCCCGGGCCCGCCGAGCCCGCCACCGCCGATCTCGCCCATGATCCTGGCGGCCTCCTGGCCTGCCTCGGAGTCCAGGCCGAGGGTGATCTCGTCCGTCGGCGCCTCGGGGTTCTCGACGATGGTGCCCCCGGCCGAGGCGACCAGGGCGTTGATCCACACGGTCATCGACTCGGCCTTGGTCCCCTGCACGCCCAGGACGAGGTCCTGCTCCTCGACGACCTCGATGAGCTGGTCCCAGGTGACCGGCTCGTCCAGGTCGAGCCCGGCCTCCTCGACCACCGACTCGCGGTACCAGAGCAGCTGGGTGTTGGCCCAGAAGGGGACGGTCACGAGCTCGTCCTCCCAGGTCGCCCCGGCCAGGGCCCCGGCGACGACGTCCTCGCTCACGCGCTCGGCCATGTCGGCCGGGATCTCGGCGAGGAAGCCGGCGTTGGCGAACTCGGGGATGAACGGAGGGTCCAGGCTCATGAGGTCGATCGAGGAGTCCTCGGCCGCCAGGCGCCGGGCCAGCTGCTGCCGCTGCTCGCTAGCCTCACGGGGCAGGTTCGAGACCTCGATGCGGTAGGCGCCGTCGGCCTCCTCGGTGCACCTCTGGGCGATCACGGCCTGACCGCCTGCGTCGGGGTTGGTGTACCAGGTCAGGGTCGGCGGGCCGTCCTGCCCGCCGCACCCCGCGAGCACCACCGCGGCCGTGAGGCCGAGGGCCCCCGCCGCTGCTCTGCGTCGTCGCACCGCCACTCCTGCCGTCCGAGGGCCGTCGCCGTCGACCGCCCTGCGACATGGCTACACCGCCCCCGGTCGGCCCGCCACCCGAGACGGCGTCGACGCAGGTCGGTGTCGACCTGCAAGATGTGCCCATGCCACGGAACCTCACCCCTGCCCAGGCGTGGACCGCTCTCGTCGAGGGCAACGACCGCTTCGTCCGCGGGGAGATGGAGCACCCTTCCCAGGGCGTCGACCACCGGACCGAGACGAGCACCGCGCAGTACCCCTTCGCGGTCGTCTTCGGGTGCTCGGACTCCCGCGTCGCCGCGGAGATCGTCTTCGACCAGGGCCTCGGTGACCTCTTCGTCGTGCGGACCGCGGGCCACGTGGTCGACACCACGGTGATCGGCTCGATCGAGTTCGGCGTCTCCGTGCTCGGCGCCCCGCTCGTCATCGTGCTGGGCCACGACTCCTGCGGGGCCGTGGGCGCCGCCGCCGAGGCCCTCTCGACCGGCCGGATGCCCAGCGGCTTCGTCCGTGCGGTCGTGGACCGCGTGATCCCCAGCATCGTCAACCTGCCCGAGCCGGGGTCCCAGGACGCCACCGCGCACGACGCCGACCGCCCGATGCTCCCGCCGAACCCCGCGACGCTCGGCCGCGAGCACGTGCGGCACACGGTGCGGATGCTGCAGAGCTACTCGGCGGCCCTGAGCGAGGCCGTGGCCGAGGGGCGCTGCGCCGTCGTCGGGCTCGAGTACGCCCTCGCCGAGGGCCGGGTCCGGCTGGTCGAGGCCGCAGGAGACCTGGGCGAGACGACGACGGGACCCCAGCCGGGCTGAGCGCGCCGCGTTCGGTGCGAGGATGGCGAGCATGACTGAGGAGAGCTACCGCATCGAGCGCGACACGATGGGCGAGGTCCGGGTCCCGGCCGACGCCCTGTACCGCGCCCAGACCCAGCGCGCCGTCGAGAATTTCCCCATCTCGGGGACCCCGCTCGAGCGCGGCCACATCGAGGCCCTGGCCCGTGTCAAGAAGGCCGCGGCCCGCGCCAACGCCGAGCTCGGCGTCCTGCCGGCCGACGTCGCCGCCGCGATCGTCACCGCAGCCGACGAGGTCGCCACGGGGGGCCACGACGCCCACTTCCCGGTCGACGTCTTCCAGACCGGCTCGGGCACCTCGTCGAACATGAACATGAACGAGGTCCTCGCCACCCTCGCCTCCCGCACGCTCGGCCGCGAGGTCCACCCCAACGACCACGTCAACGCCTCGCAGTCCTCGAACGACGTCTTCCCCACCTCGGTGCACGTCGCGGCCGCCGCGGGGGTCGTGCGTGACCTCGTCCCGGCCCTGCGGCACCTCGAGGCGTCCCTCAGCCGGCAGGGCGAGGCCCTGGCCGACGTCGTGAAGTCCGGTCGGACCCACCTCATGGACGCGACCCCCGTGACCCTCGGCCAGGAGTTCGGCGGCTACGCGGCAGCCATCCGCTACGGCGTCGAGCGCCTCGAGGGCGCCCTGCCGCGCGCCGCCGAGGTACCCCTGGGCGGGACGGCCGTCGGCACCGGCATCAACACCCCGGCCGGCTTCCCGCAGCAGGTCATCGGCTTCCTCCGGGAGGACACCGACCTGCCCATCACCGAGGCGCGGGACCACTTCGAGGCCCAGAGCGCGCGTGACGGCCTGGTCGAGCTCTCGGGGGCGCTGCGGACCATCGCCGTGAGCCTGACGAAGATCTGCAACGACCTGCGCTGGATGGGCTCGGGCCCGAACACGGGCCTGGCCGAGATCTTCCTGCCGGACCTCCAGCCTGGCTCCTCGATCATGCCCGGGAAGGTCAACCCCGTGGTGCCCGAGGCCGTGCTCATGGTCGCGGCCCGCGTGGTCGGCAACGACGCGACCGTCGCCTGGGCCGGGGCCACCGGGACCTTCGAGCTCAACGTGCAGATCCCGGTGATCGCCCAGGGGGTGCTCGAGTCGATCCGGCTCCTGGCCAACGCCTCGCGGGTGCTGGCCGACCGGACCATCGACGGCATCGTGCCGAACGTCGAGCGGGCCCGCGCCTACGCCGAGTCCTCGCCCTCGATCGTCACCCCGCTCAACCGCGTGATCGGCTACGAGGCAGCGGCCAAGGTCGCCAAGCACGCCGTCGCCGAGAAGGTCACCGTGCGGCAGGCCGTGGTGGACCTCGGCTTCGTCGAACGCGGCGAGGTCACCGAGGCCCAGCTCGACGAGGCCCTCGACGTCATGTCGATGACCCGGCCGCCGGTCGGCTGAGCCGCCGCGTCCCCGACAGGCTCGTCAGTCCGCGTCGTCCTCGGGGAGGTCCGCCTCTCCGAGGACGACGAGGTCGGCCTCGCGCCGGGTGTCGACGGTGCCCGTGACCTCGCCGGACTCCCAGTCGATCTCGAGGGCCTGCACCGAGCCGAAGAGGTAGAGCCCGCGGTCGACCGGGCCGGTCACGCCCCAGCCTCGACCGCGCAGGGCGTCCCCCACCTCCCCGGGGGGCAGTGTCTCGAACTGCACCTCGCCGTCGGAGGCGAAGAACCGCGGTGCCGCGATCGCCTCCTCGAGGCTCTGACCGTGCAGGGCCCAGCGGGACAGCACGTCCCCCAGCACCATCGGGATCCGCTCGCCCCCCGGGGAGCCGAGCCCCAGCACCGCCCGGCCCTGGTCGTCCAGGACGACAGCGGGCAGACCCCAGCTGACCGACCGTCGGCCGGCCTGAGGGGTGTTCTGCCCCCCCGCACCCACCGCGAAGCGCACCATCTGGTTGTTGAGGAAGTACCCGTCGACGTACTGCTCCGAGCCCCAGAAGTAGGTCAGGGTGTTCGTCATCGAGACGACCGTGCCGTCCCGGTCGACGATGGTCAGGTGGGTGGTCTCCCCCGGCTTGTCGGCAAGGTCGGAGCCGGGGTCCAGGCCCAGCTCTGCCGGGTCCAGCTCTTCGAGGCCCCCGAGGTCGGACACCCCGGGCACGACGGTGTCGGTCGAGGTGCTCGAGGCCCCGGCGAGGGAGGCGGCGACGGCCGCGTTGGCCGCCTGGTCGGTGATCTCCTCGACCGGGACGTCGACGAAGTCCGGGTCGGCGAGCTCGGCGTCGACCGTCGCCGCGGCGTGGTCCCAGGCGGCCGCGAGCTGGTGCACGTAGTCGGCAGAGCCCGGGGCCGCGACCCCGGCCCCGAGCGCCTCCGCGACCTGCAGCATCTGGATCAGCGCCACGCCGGGCAGGGCGGGGGCCGCCCCGACCACCTCGTAGCTGCCCACGGTGCCGCTGGGCGGCTGACCGACCTGGACCTCGTACGCCGCGAGGGAGGCGGCGTCGATCCCTCCGACCGCGGCGCTCACCGCGGCGCCGAGGGAGCCGTCGTAGAAGGCGTCAGGCCCCTCCTGGGCGAGGACGTCGATCGTGCGGGCCAGGTCCTCCTGCACGACGGCCTGGCCCGCGGCGAGGGGCTGACCGCCGGGGTAGAGGTGGGGCAGACCGCCCGCGGCACGCCCACCGGCGTTGCTCCGGAGCTGGTCGGCGAGCATCTGCGAGGCGGGGTGGCCCTCGCGGGCCAGCCGGGCGGCGGGCTCCAGGAGCCGGGACCACTCGAGCACGCCGTGCTCGGCGTGCAGCACCTCGAGGCCCCGCACGAACCCCGGGACCCCGGCGTCGCTCTCGGGGACCGCCCCCGAGGCGGGCACGACCTCGCGGAAGTCGTACCAGACGGGTTCCTGCCCGGCGGGCACCAGGATGGCGGACCCGCCGCCACCGATCCCCGAGGCGAAGGGCTCGACCACGCTCACCGCGAAGGCGACCGCGACCGCGGCGTCGGCCGCCGTACCGCCGTCGGCGAGCACCTCGGCCCCGACCTGCGTCGCGAGGGGGTGCCCGGCATTGACCGCGGCGTTCTGCAGAAAGTCGGA
>NZ_JALPKN010000089.1 GCF_023630195.1 Actinotalea sp. C106
TGCTCCGGGTCCACGCCTGGGCCGGGCCGGTCAGCGCGGGCCGGTGCTCGATGCCGGCCGCCGTGAGCGCCTCGAGGAAGCCGCGGGTACGCAGCGACCCGGCCCCCGCCCCCTGCGGGTCGAACGTGCCGACCAGGGCGATACGACGACGGCCGAGCGCGAGCAGGTGCTCGGTGACGGCCCGGGCCGCGTCCACGTTGGCCATCGCGACGTGCGGCACACGGCTGTGCAGGGACCGCTCCCCCAGCAGGACCACGGGGAAGTCGACCTCGAGGGTCGGGGCGTCCGGGCCACGCAGGGCCAGCGGGGAGAAGATCAGCCCGTCGGTCATGCGCCGGCGCGCGCTGACCAGCACCCCGAGCTCGCGCTCGCGGACCCCCCCGGTCTGCTCGATGAGGACGGTGTAGCCGCGCTCCGAGGCCGCGCTGATCACCTCGTCCGACAGAGCCGCGAAGTACGGCAGGCTCAGCTCGGGCACCGCCAGGGTGATCATGCCGGTGCGGCCCAGGCTGAGGTTCCTGGCCGAGAAGTTCATCTGGTAGCCCAGGGTCTCGATCGCCTCGAGCACCCGCCCGCGGGTCGCGGCCGAGACGTGCGGGAAGTCGTTGACCACGTTCGAGACCGTCTTGACCGAGACGCCGGCAGCCCGCGCGACGTCACGCATCGTCGCGGACATGGTCGTCTCCTCGTGATCGGTGGTGCCTGCACCGCTCGCGCCTGGTCGTGGCGCGCCACGGCGTCGGACGCTGGGCGTCACTATGCCATCGCCGGAACACAGGGGGTTCGCCCCGGGGCCTCAGCCGTCGGGGGGTCCCGCCCAGGCCACCAAGGGGTGGGCCTCGGTCATGCCGGCGGGCAGAGCGGCGCGGGTGCGGTTGAACCGCTGCTCGTCCGCGTCGTAGCGGTAGCAGCCGGCGTCGAGCAGCTCGGTCATGTGCTCGGCCAGGCAACGCACCCCGTACCCGATCGGCTCAGCAGGGTTCAGCCCGGTCTCGAGCCACCACATGTAGACCGGCAGGCCCGGAGCTGCCGTGTCGACGATGAACGCACCGTCGGCATCGCCGGTGAGCGGGACCCAGCTCTCCCTCCACATGTTGTCGGGTCGTCGTGGGTCTCGACGGCGATCTGCCGGGTGAACACCCCATAGACCCATGCCTCCTCGAACGGCAACGCCGTCTCGCGCGCAGGAAGGATCGGACAGTGGTCGGGCCCGTCAGCGGGTCGTGACTCCACCCACGACCACCAGTCCGCCAGATCCTGGGCCGCCTCGGCAGGCAGGGCCCCCCACGGCGGCGAGTCCGACGGCCCAATCCCGGCACCTCCCACATCGTGGGGATGACGGCCTCCCGTCACGCGATCCATGGCCCCAGCGAGCGCCGCGAGCCACTCCGGGTGCTGTGATCCGGTGTTGCGAGGGGTCGAGGGCACGGGCCCACCTTTCGTCGGGCACCAGCTCGATGTCGGAGAGCCGGCGCAGGGCCGAGTCTGGCGCAGCGGACATGTGGACACCCAGCACCGCCCCACCTAGAGTCGCCGGTAACCGGTTACCTCGACGAGGAGGCACTCATGGACCCGCGTATCCGCGTGGACGGCTCTCGACTGCGCGACGGCTCGGGCCAGGAGGTCCTGCTGCGCGGCGTCGGGCTCGGTGGCTGGATGACGATGGAGAACTTCATCACCGGCCACCCCGCGACCGAGTCGCAGATGCGCCGGGCGGTGACCCGCGTGCTCGGGGGCGAGGCGGCCGAGGCCTTCTTCGACACGTTCCTCACCGAGTTCTTCACCGAGGCCGACGCCGCCCTGCTCGCCTCGCTCGGCATGAACTGCGTGCGTGTCCCCTTCAGCTACTTCCACCTCGAGGACGACGCCGCCCCCTTCGTCATCAAGGAGTCCGGGCTACGGCGCCTGGACCAGGCCGTCGAGGCCTGCGCGGCCCACGGCGTATACACGATCCTCGACCTGCACGCGGTGCCCGGCTACCAGAACCAGCACTGGCACAGCGACAACCCGAGCGGCTGGGCGACCTTCTGGAACCACCCCCACTTCCAGGACCGCGTCGTCCACCTGTGGGAGGTGCTCGCCGACCGGTACAAGGACAACCCCTGGGTGGCCGGGTACAACCCGCTCAACGAGCCCGCCGACCACACCGGCGAGGTGATCGGCCCGTTCTACACCCGCCTCGAGAAGGCCATCCGCGCGATCGACCCGCAGCACGTCCTCTTCCTCGACGGCAACCGATACTCGACGGACTTCTCGATGTTCGCCGAGCCGTTCGACCAGGCCGTGTGGACCGCGCACGACTACGCCCTGCCGGGGATCGCCAACCCGAGCCGCTACCCGGGCGAGACCCGCGGCAAGCACTTCGACCGCGACGTCGTGCACGAGACCTTCCTGCGGCGCACCGAGGTGATGCGCAAGACCGGGACGCCCATCTGGGTCGGCGAGTTCGGGCCGCTCTACACGGGGGACGCCGAGCGCGACGCCGGCGCCCTGCGGCTGCTGCAGGACCAGCTCGACATCTACCGCGAGCACGGCGCGAGCTGGAGCCTGTGGACCTACAAGGACATCGGCACCCAGGGCCTGGTCAGCACCGCACCGGACAGCCCCTACCGCGAGCGCATCGCCCCCGCCCTGGCCAAGAAGCGGCGCCTGGGCACCGACTCCTGGGGCGGCAGCGAGGCGGGGATCCGGCACGTGCTCGAGCCCATCGAGGAGCTGTTCGCCACCGAGTTCCCCGACTTCGACCCCTTCCCCTGGGGGCCGCACCCGTGGATGAAGGTGCTCGTGCGCCACGTGCTGCTGGCCGAGCCCATGGTCGACGAGTTCGCCCGCTGCTTCGCGGGCCTCGACGCCGACGGCGCGGCCGAGCTCGCGCGGTCCTTCCGGCTGGACCGGTGCGTCGAGCGGACCGAGCTCACCGACCTGCTGCGGGCCGATCTGCGGCGGGGCTGAGCACCGGCCCCGCCGAGCAGTCCACGCACCTGCCCTAGAGTGCCGTCGTGGCTGAACCCGATCGACTCTCCCGACTGCGGCGGACCCCGGACCGCCCGCCACGCCAGAAGCCCACCGTATGACCGCCTGGCGACGTCGCCAGGCCGCCCTCGCGGCGCTCGTGATCGCCCTCACCGTCGGGGGCTGCGCGACCGTCCACGACGCGGCCGCGCTCGAGGAGAGCCGGGACGAGGTCGATGCGGCTGCCCGCGCCGACCTGCCCGCTCTCGCCGACGCCCTGGGCGCCGAGATCGAGGACCCCTGGGGCAGGTGGTCGGCGGGCGGAGCGAAGAACGCCTTCCAGGTCTCCTACGAGGCCACCGCCCGCCTGGTGGCGCCCTCGGCCGACCAGGACGAGGTCGCGGCGGCCATCGCGCATCTCGGCTACGAGGTGATCCAGAACAGCGACGCGGGGGTCGTGGGGACACGGGACGATCTCAAGATGATGACCGCAGGTGGGGATTCGCCCTTCCGCATCAAGGTCGTCGGCCCTTACCTGAGGACCGAGACCGGGGTGGTCAGCACCGGCGTCCGCGATGAGCTCGACCTCCCGGTCGACTGAAGCGCGACCGCCCGGGCCAGCCGCCCAGGTCGGGTGAAGGCCGGACCAACGGTGCAGGTCAACGCGCGGCACCCGTTGCACTCCTTAGGCCCGCGCCCGACCAACCGCCTCGTCCAGCACCTCCAGCACCCGCTCCTGGGCCTCGAACCGGATGCAGTGCCCCACCCCGGGGACGGGCACGTGCGTGAGGCGTCCGTCGGGGGCTCGGCCGAGCAGCGCCTCGACGCGCGCGACCTGGGCCGGGGTCACGATCGCGCCGCGCTCGACGTCCCCCGTCAGCAGGGTCACCGGGAGACGGACCTCAGCCATCGCCTCGGCCCAGTCTCGCGCGTCCCACTGGTGCTCGACCTCGGTGAGGCCGGGGGCCAGCGCGCGCTTGGCTGCGGCCCACGGCTCGCGCACCGCCTCGTCCCACCCCGGGTTGTCCGCCCGCGAGCGTGCGACGAGCTGCTCCTGGCTCGCCGACCGGTAGGCCGCGAGCGCGGGCGGCATCCATGAGGGCATGCCCCGCTCCCCCGCCTGCCATGCCGAGACCCACGCCGGGTCCTCCAGGACGAGTCCGATGACGAGGTCCGGCTGGGCCAGGGTCAGCTCCTGGGCGGTGAGCCCACCCATCGAGTGCCCGACGACGAGGGCCGGGCGGCCGATCACCTCGCGCAGCACGCGCGCGGCGTCCGAGGCGAGGCCCGCGATGGTGAAGGGCTCCTCGGGCAGGATCGAGCCGCCGTGCCCGCGTGCGTCGGGGGCGACGACGTAGGCGCCGCGGGCCGCGAGGTGCTCGGCGACGGGGCGCCACACCTCCCCCGCGTCGGTCACCCCGTGCAGCAGCAGCACCGCCGTCGGGGCGTCCGGCTCCCCCCACGCGTGCCAGGCGATCCGGTCGAGCGTGCCCGTGGTCTCCATGGTTCGAGCCTAGGCAGGTGACGCGCCGGACCGCAGGACCCCCGGCCCGGCGTCGTCGACCTGAGGGGCCGCCTCAGAACATCTGGCGGTACAGCGCGAGGATCTCCTCCTGCGAGGCCGGTCGCGGGTTGCCGCCGGCGCACACGTCGGCGTGGGCGGCCTCGGCCAGGGCGGGCAGGTCCTCCTCGCGGACGCGGAGGTCACGCAGGCGCTCGGGGACGTCGAGGCTGCGGGCCAGGGTCGCGACCGCGTCGACCGCGGCCTTCCGCGCCTCGGCGAGGTTCAGCCCCTCCACGCCGTCGACCCCCATCGCCCGGGCCACCGCGCGCAGCTTCTCCCCGGTGTGGTCGGCGTTGAAGGCCATGACCCCGGGCAGCAGCACGCCGTTGGCGATGCCGTGGGGGGTGTCGTAGAAGGCGCCGAGCGGGTGGGCCATGGCGTGCACGAGGCCCAGCCCCACGTTGGAGAAGCCCATGCCGGCCACGTACTGCCCGACAGCCATGCCCTCGACCCCGTCGGCCTCACCGCGGGCGGCGGCGGGCAGGGAGCGGGCGATCATCTCGATCGCTGTCAGGTGCAGGGCGTCGGTCAAGGACCAGGCCGCGAGGGTCGTGTACCCCTCGATGGCGTGGGTCAGGGCGTCCATGCCGGTCGCGACCTGCAGGGACCGCGGCATGCCGTCCATCAGGTCGGGGTCGACGACGGCGACCAGCGGGATGTCGTGCGGGTCCACGCACACGAACTTGCGCCGGTTCTCGACGTCGGTGATGACGTAGTTGATCGTCACCTCGGCTGCGGTCCCGGCGGTCGTGGGTACCGCGATGATCGGCACTGAGGGGCGCGTGGTCGGCGCGACGCCCTCGAGGCTGCGCACGTCGGCGAACTCCGGGTTGGCCACGATGATCCCGACGGCCTTGCAGGTGTCCTGCGGGGAGCCGCCGCCGATCGCGACGAGGCAGTCGGCCTGCGCGGCCTCGAAAGCCTTGACCCCGGCCTGGACGGCCTCGATGGTCGGGTTAGGCATCACCTGGTCGAACACCTCGTAGGCGAGCCCCGCTGCGTCCAGGGTGGAGGTGACGCGGTCAGCGACACCGTTGCCGCGCAGCACCGCGTCGGTGACGACCAGGGCCTTGCGGTAGCCCTTCGCGCGCATCTCGTCGGGCACGCTCGCGACGGCGCCCCGGCCGAAGTAGGCAGTCTGGTTGAGGATCATGCGGTGGACCATCGTGGGCCTCCTGGTGCGTGCGAGGCGTCGGTGCCCCGCGGGGTGTGGGTCGCGCTGGTCCACCAAGGACCAGCAGCGGGTCAGGGCAGACGTGCGCCCTCGGGGATCGCGATCTGGTCGTAGACCAGGACGGTGGGGGTGCCCGCGCGCTCGGCCTGGAAGAGCACCTCGGCGTTCTCCTCGACGGCGACGGCGACCTTGAAGGCCAGCTTGAGCGAGACGCCGACGGCGAGCAGCCCGTGGTTGGCCCAGACGACGGCGTTGACGTCGTCGCCCATGAGCTCGGCGCTGCGCCGGCCGAAGTCGGCGTTGGTCGAGAACTCGAAGGGCATGATCGGGACCGGGCCCTTGGCGTAGAGCACCATGTTGAGCAGCACCGGGTCGATCCGCCGGCCCAGGGCGCCGAGGACGTTCACGAAGGTCGACTCGGTGTGGACGATCGCCTGGGCGTCGGGCCGACGGCGGTAGTGCTCGAGGTGCACCGGCAGCTCGGTCGAAGGAAGCAGCTCCCCCTCGAGCACGGTGCCGTGCATGTCGACCACGAGCATGTCCTCGGGGTGCATCGCGTCGTAGCGGACGTCGCTGGGAGTGATGACCACCGCGTCCTCACCGTCGAGCACGCCGGGAAGCCGGACACTGATGTTGCCCTGGGTGTTGAAGTTGAGGCCGCAGCGCACCGACTCGCGGCAGTAGTACAGGATCTCCTCGCGGAGCCTCGGGTCGGCGAGGCCGGGGCGGGTGACGGTCTGCTGGCTCATGCTCTCTCCCAGGTGAGTGAATCGTTTCATCCAGCATCCCTGAGGCACGGTCGAGGAACCAGGGACGTCAGTCCTGGGTTCAGATCCACCCCTGCTCCCGCGCGTAGCGCGCGGCGTCGTGCCGGGTGGTCGTGTGGGTCTTGCCGATGGCGCTCGACAGGTAGTTGCGCACGGTGCCGGGGGCGAGGTGGAGGATGCGCGAGATGTCAGAGGAGGAGTAGCCGTCGCTCGCGACGCGCAGCACGTCCTTCTCGCGCTCGGTGAGCGGGCAGTCGTCGATGAGCGCCTGCGCGGAGACGCTCGGGTCCACGTGGCGACCACCCCCGGCGACGTGCGCGATCGCCTCCGCGATGGTGTCCGGCGAAGAGTGCTTGCCGAGGAACCCGCGCACGCCCAGACGCAGGGCGCTGCGCAGCATGCCGGGCCGGGCGTGCCGGGTGAGCATGAGGATGGGCTGGTCGGGCCGGTCGGAGAGCACAGCGCCGGCGACGTCGAGCCCGTCCAGGCCGGGCATCTCCAGGTCGAGCACCAGCACATCGGGCTCGTGCTCCGCGAAGGCGGCGAGCGCCTCGTGCCCGTCGGCCGCCTCGGCGACCACCGCGATGTCGCCCTCGAGAGGCAGGAGGGTGGCGAGGGCCGTGCGGATCAGCCCCTCGTCGTCGGCCAGCACGACGCTGATCGTCATGCCGCAGCCCTGACCAGGTCGAGGCTGAGCGTGAACGAGCCGCCGTCGTGGGACACACTCAAGGCACCGCCGGACCGCGCGACCCGCTCACGCAAGGCCGCGAGCCCGCGTTCGGGCCGAGCGGTGGCGGGCGCACCGTCGTTGCTGATGGTGAGCGCATCGTCCGTGATCGCGATGGTGACGGTCCGTGCCGCCGGGTGACGAAGGATGTTGGTGGTGCCCTCGCGCAGCACGAGCGCGAAGATCTCCTCGTCGGCCGCGTGGCGCGTGTCCTCACCGGAGATGTCGACGTCCATACCGGCCGCCGTCAGGAGCGCCGTCGCGTTCGCGAGCTCGGAGGTGAAGGACAGCTGGCGGGTCGAGTTCACGAGGTGCTGAGCCTGGTCGATCGTCTCGCCCGTGAGGCGTTCGATCTCGGCGAGCTCGGCAGCCACGCGCTCAGGGTCGACATGCTGGAGACGCGCCGCGACCGCCGCCTTGAGCTTGATGACGTGCAGGGTGTGGCCCTGGATGTCGTGCAGGTCAGCGGCGAACCGCATCCGCTCCTTGACGACCGCCAGCTCGGCCTCCGCGGCACGCATCGCGTCGAGCTCGGTGAACAGTCGCCACGCGATGTCGTTGAGCCAGAACGTGGCGATGAAGATGGTGGCGTAGAAGAGGGCTCCGGCCACGTACCCGACGGTCGAGCCGGGGCTGTTCACCATGCTCAGCAGGCCTGTGGCGCCGATCATGGCGAGCAACGCGACCGCCCAGAGGCCTCGCAAGCGAGCCCGGGAGACGACCAGGATCCCGCCGACGATCGCGACCGGGGCTACCGCCGGGACATCGATCCGCACGAGCACGGCAGCCACCCAGGTCGCCTGCGCCAGCGCCAGAGCGGAGACCAGCACCGCGAGGCGGGGAGGGTCGTGCCACCTGCTCGCCAGCCAGACGGCCACACCGAAGCTCGGCGCCACCACGACGGGGTGCCACCAGGGCCCGGCCGAGAGGATCAGCGCGAGCCCGCCGACCAGACTCACCGTTCCCACCATCACGGCGGTGGTGATGAAGCGCATGCGGGTGAGCGGGCGCGCCTCCGGAGTGGTCATGGCCTGTCTCGCACCTTTCGAAGCGGCCTGGGAGCGGGTCTGCACCGCCATCTTCCGTCCGCCACATCGCCGAGCAACAGTGACGCCGTGTCATGCCCAGCTGGTGACCTGGTGGCACTCCTGCGCGCGCACGCGCCGAGGAAGGCTGAAGCCATCCAGTTCCGCGATGCCCTCGACCGACGGCGTCGCGGTCACGTCCGAGAGTGAGGATCCACCATGCTTTTCGATGGTATCGGCGACTTCTTCCTTCAGCTGCTCGAGTTCGTGGGCAACCTCGAGTCCTGGCAGCAGATCGGCGCGCTCCTCCTGGTGAGCGCCATCCCCTTCATCGAGTCCT
Organism: Actinotalea sp. C106; assembly: GCF_023630195.1. GTDB lineage: Bacteria > Actinomycetota > Actinomycetes > Actinomycetales > Cellulomonadaceae > Actinotalea. Next base: position 8,550 of record NZ_JALPKN010000089.1, read on the forward strand.
ACCTGGGCAGCTTCATGGGCATCCTCGTCGGGATGGAGTCCATCGTCGCGGTCGCCGTCGCCTCCGTCGGGAACGCGATCTCCACGTTCCTGCTCATCGCCGGCGCCGGTCGTGCGCGCTCCGCCGTCGTCAACGGGCGCCAGGGCACCGGTGCACCGGTGCAGTCCAAGCGCCGGCAGAAGGTGGCGAAGTACATGGAGCGATTTGGCGTCCCCGGCGTCTCGCTGCTCGGCCCGCTCGCCCTGCCCAGCCAGTTCACCGGACCGACGATGGTCGCGATCGGCGCGTCGGCGCGCAGCGTCTACGCGTGGATGGGGATCTCGATCGTCGCCTGGGGCGTGCTGTTCGGGTTCTTCAGCCACCTCGTCGTCGGCTGGGTCGGCTGAGGGAGACCCCCGGTCGGAGGAGCGGGCCATGGCTCGTCCGTCCCAGGTTGCGAGGGGCCGCAGGTGGCCGAGACGGTGGGGCGTCCGATGGCGACGCGTCGAGGGGGAGTCATGTCACGCAGGAGCGGCCGGGACCCGGGCCCGCGCGCACGAGCCGAGACGGCGGGCGAGGTGCGGACGCGCCACCTCAGGGCTGCGCTCTACGCCCTGGGCACGACCGCCGTCGTCCTCGTCACGGATCCGTCGATCATGCAGGAGAACCGACCTGCCGCCTACGCGTTGACCGGGCTCGCCTTCGCCCTGGCCCTCGGCTTCTGGGAGATGGTGCTCGTCGCGGTGCGGCGGCTTCGGGTCGGCCGGCGGCGGGGAGAGGGCCGTTGACCGAATCGACACCGCATCGCACCGAGACCCGGGACGGTTCAAAGGACGTGGCCGGGCGGGCCGCTCCGAACGGCGACGACGCCGGCATCGTGTGCTGGCGTCACGCCGGGGTCTACTTCCGGACCTTCTCGAACCCGCCTGGGCGGGACGACCCGAGCGTGGCCTTACCGTCCGGTCGGCCAGCAGCACGAGCGTAAGGCGCACGCTCCGACGCCGGACACCTTGTCTGTCCCCTCAGTCCTTGATCTACTCGTCGTGATGACAAGACACCGGCACGATGGTCGAGCACGCCGCCGTCACCCGCGCTGGGCGGCAACCCTCGCGCTCCTCACGACCGGTGCTGTCGCAGCCTGCAGCTCAGCACCTGAGTTCCCGTGCGACCCGCATGAGGTCTTCGAGTCCGAGGCCGGACCGGGGGACGAGGTCACCACCACCGACTCGGACGGTGACACCCCCGAGGACTCCCGGCTGCTGCACGAGCAGGACGGCGCCTCGTTCTTCCTCGTGCAGTGGGCCGAGCAGGACGCTGGCTCGGTGTGCTTGTGGATGGAGCGCGACGACGACTTCGTCTCGCACATGTGCGGCGGTTCGCCCGTCGGCGTCGGAGCTCCGCCCGCAGGGCTCAGCGCCACGTACGACACGAGCGGAGAGGTCGACGAGCACGCAGGGAGCGACCTCACAGCGGTCAGCGACTGCCTAGCCGTCAGCACCGACGCCTACTGACGGATTCTCCGAGGGAGGTACTCCGACGGCGGGACCAGCGGTGCTGTCCCGCACGACGAGTTCCGGGGTGAACCGCACCCGCGCAGCCAAGCCGTCCTGCCCTGCGGTCGACGGCTCCAGCAGCAGGTTCGCCGCCGCTGCGCCGATCTCGCGGCTCGGCTGCCGCACCGAGCTCAGGGGCACGGCCGCGACCGCCGCGAAGGCGATGTCGTCGTACCCCAGCATGCGCACGTCCTCGGGTACCCGCAGGCCCGCCCCGAGGAACGCCTGCATGATGCCGATGGCCTGCATGTCGTTGGCGGCGAACACGCCGTCGGGCCGTCGGCCTGCAGGCAGTCGCAGGATCTCCTCACCCGCCGCGCGGCCCAGGTCGATGTCCATGCCCGGTCCGGAGTGGACCGTGAGCTCGACGCCAGCGTGGTGGCCGATCGCCTCCTCGCACCCCTGGAGCCGCTCGGCGATCTGCGGGACGGCGAGCGGCCCGGCCACGAAGGTCACCCGCGTGCAGCCCGCCGTCACGAGGTGCTCGCCTCCGAGCCGACCGCCCGCGAGGTGGTCCCCCGAGACCGACGGCAGCACCCGCGTGGGGTCCTCCTGGTCGACGAGCACCACGGGGATACCCCGCGCGTGCAGCCGCCACAGGCGCTCGAGGTCCTGCGAGACGGGGGTGACGATGATCCCGGCGAAGCGGAACTGCTCGAACACGTCGAGGTACTTGTCCTGCGAGGTGGGCGACTCGTGGCTGCTGCCCACCATGACCGACAGGTCCCGCCCGACGGCGGCGAGCTCGGCCGCCGAGACGATCTCCCCGAAGAAGGGGTTCGCGGCGTTGAGGACGCTGATGCCGATGGTTGCGCTGCGCCCGCTGCGCAGCTGACGGGCCGGCATGTGGGGCACGTACTGGAGCTCGTCGATAGCGGCGCGCACCCGGTCGACCAACGGTGGGGTGACCTTCTCGGGTCGGTTCAGGACGTTCGAGACGGTCGCCACCGAGACGCCCGCGAGCGCCGCGACGTCACCGATCCGTGCCTTGCCCACGCGACCACCTCCCCTCCGGACGTCCACACCCTCTCGCGTCCGTGGACCCGGGCGCGAGGGGACGACGGTCCCACGCTCCTCCGTGGTCATCGGCGCTCCCCGGGGTCGCCCCGATGGCCGGAACCCCGCGGAGAAGGTAGACCCGTGCCATGGGAACACTGATGAGATCCACCGTCCTCGGGCTTGCCGCAGGCGGCCGGTCCTCCCTCGGGGTGGCCGTCCCGGTGCTCGCCGCGACCCGCGGGCGACGCGGCGTCGGCCCCGCGCTGCTGCGCGGGTCG
>NZ_JALPKN010000008.1 GCF_023630195.1 Actinotalea sp. C106
CTTGGACCCAGGCCGAGGTCGGCGAGCACCGCGCGGGTGCCGTCGGGGGCGAGGGCGGTGCGGCGCCCTCGTCGGGAGCTGATCACGAGGTCCGCCGGGTCGGTGCGCAGCCCGGTGCCGGTGGCCTTGAGGACGGCCTCGGCGCTGACCCAGGACCTCGCGACGACGGGGGTGCGGGTGGCTCGCCGCTGGCGAGCGCGGGCTGTCAGGCCGCGTCCCGACGGCGGGAGGGCGGCCAAGGGGGCGGCGGCTATCGCGGGGTGGGACTCGACGTCGACCCCGACGGGCCCGGCGTCGCTGAGCGCGACGGCGATGAGGGCCCCGGCGCGCGTGAGGCTCAGTTCCGGGCCGCTTCTCGTGGCGAGGGAGACCGGTCCGTGCGGTCCTCCGCAGGTGGGGCACCGGACCTGCAGGGGGACGTCCCGAAGAGCGCAGCCGAGGCGCTGACCGAGGACGGCGCGAAGGAGTGCTCGCGCCTGCACGAACCGGGACGCCTGAGGCGTGGGGAGGCCAGCGGCGCGGGCGCGCTCCACGGCGTCGAGGTGAAGGAGCCAGGTGGAGGCGTCCTCTGCGGGCTCGGCCAGCCAGACGTCGACCGTCGCCGTCGGCCTCCCGCGGTTCAGCACGGGTCCATCCTCCCCTGGCGGGTGCGCGCTCGGCGTCGTGCCTCCGCCTACGGCAGGACCACCTCGCACGCGACGTCGTCCGGGTGGACCTCGACGAGCTCGTCGATGTCGTCGTCGGGGCCCCACGCGGCGGCGACCGGCACGGTCTCTGCTTGACCGGGGTCGCCCGCCGGGTAGATGGCGACCCCGGGTTCGCCCTCGCCGCCCTGCAGGATCGCGGGCTCGTCGCCCGGGGGGCGGGTGATGATCGCGTCGAGCACCTCCCAGGTCGGCGTGTCCGGAGCGACGTCGTCCGTCGCCTGCAGCAGGAGGAGCAGCGCGGCGTCCGCGGGTGCGGGGGTGTTGTCGGCCTGCATCGGCGCGGAGACGGAGATCGAGTAGGCGCAGACCTCCTCGGTGCCGCCCTCGAAGCAGGAGCCGAAGAGGTACGGGAGGTCGAGCGGTTCCCCGCCGACCACGGTGCGCCACCCGTCCTCGGTCTGCTCGTCGTAGGACTCCTGGCCGATGAGGGACTCGGGGTCGGGGAACCCGTCCGGCACCTCGTCGGACGGCTCGCCGTCCGGGGAGGAGTCGTCGTTCTCGGTCGGGGTCGGGGTCGGTTCTGGGGTCGGGGTCGCCGTGTCGGTCGGCGGGGCGGTCTCCTCGGGGGACGACGGCGTCTCGGGAGCGTCGCCCGTGCATCCGGTGAGCGCCCACGCGACGGCCAGTGCTGCCGCCGTAGTCCTGGTCGCGGTCGTGCGGTTCCTCGTCATCGGGGCCTCCTCGGTGCTGCGGTTCGTGATGGCGGACGTGCACCCGTCGCTCGTGGTGGGGCCGTGCCCCCTCATAGCGCGGCAGCAGCCTGGACCCGACCGGTGACGGGCAGCGAGCTCAGGCGCGCGCCCCGCACTCGGCCCGGTAGGCGACGGTCACGGCGCGGCCGCGCCACGAGCCGGTCGTCGAGCTGCTGGCCATGAGGTCTCCGCTCTGGACGACGTCGTCGGGCGCTTTCCACGCTAGGCCTGGTACGCGGGGGACGCACCTGTGCACCAAGGTCGCCCGTGCGCACGCGCGTCCACGGCACAGGTGCGCCCTCGGTGGGGAGGTGGGAGGACGGCCGCGGGAACGGGACATCTCGGACGGGCCCCGGGTGGTGCTGCGGGAGCCGGATGTGAGCGCCGTGGTGGATCACGTCAGCGGGGCAGAAGCAGTGCTGCGCAGGTGAAGGGGCTGAGGCGTTACTCAAATGTGACCCACACCACCTATCCCTGGGGGTGCATGTGAGGGTTAACATTCATCACACGGCCCGCCGCGCGGGCTCGCAGGGGGACCGACGCTGGCGATGACGCCGGACCAGAACAAGGAGGTTTTGGAGATGCGGAAGCAACTTCTGTCCACGCTGGCACTGGTGGGGGTCATGGCCCTCACCGCGACCGGGTGCTCGACCGACACGGCCGACAACGACGACGTGGCCGCCCCCGGTGGCGGCGGTGGCGGCGGTGGTGACGAGGTCATCACCGTGGGCTTCGCGCAGACCGGCTCGGAGAGCGGCTGGCGCAGCGCGAACACCGAGTCGATGAACGAGGCGTTCTCCGAGGAGAACGGCTTCGAGCTCGTGTTCAACTCCGCGGACAACGACCCGGCAGCCCAGATCGCCGCCGTCCGGTCCTTCATCAACCAGGGCGTCGACGCGATCGTCATCGCGCCGATCGTCGAGGACGGCTGGGACGACGTCCTGCGGGAGGCGCAGGACGCGGAGATCCCGGTGATCCTCGAGGACCGCACGGTCACCGCCTCCGACGACCTCTACGCCAGCTGGGTGGGCCTCGACTTCGAGCTCGAGGGCCAGAAGGCCGGCGAGTGGGCCGCCGAGGAGTTCACCGAGCCGACGAACATGGTGGTGCTCGAGGGGACGACCGGCTCGGCCCCGGCCAACGATCGCGCGGCGGGCTTCGACGCGGCGATCGAGGGCACGCCGATCGAGAAGATCGACTCGCAGAGCGGGGACTTCACCCGTGACGGCGGCAAGTCCGTGATGGAGGGCTTCCTGCAGAAGCACGGGGCCGACGGCATCGACCTCGTCTACGCCCACAACGACGACATGGGTCTGGGTGCGATCGAGGCCATCGAGGCCGCGGGAGCGGTGCCCGGCGAGGACATCAAGATCATCACGATCGACGCGGTCCGCGACGGCATGCAGGCCCTGGTCGACGGGAAGATCAACTACATCGTCGAGTGCAACCCGCTCCTCGGTGAGACGGCCGCCGAGCTGGTCAAGGCCGTGCTCGCCGGCGAGGAGGTCGAGAAGACCACCATCGTCGAGGACCAGGCCTTCGACCAGGCTGCCGCCGAGGAAGCCCTGCCGGACCGCACCTACTGATCCGGCCGGTCGCCCGCCTGACGTAGCCAGCGACGGAGACGACGTCGGGGCCCCCACCCGGGCCCCGGCGTCGTCCCCTCCCGCACCGACGAGAAAGCTGCTGAACGAGATGACTGCGGACACCGAAGTCCCGCCCATCGTCGACGTCGTCCCACCGATCGTCGAGATGCGCGGCATCACCATCCGTTTCCCGGGGGTGCTGGCCCTCGACCACGTCGACCTCGTGCTGCGACCCGGCGAGGTGCACTCCCTCATGGGGGAGAACGGAGCCGGCAAGTCCACCCTCATCAAGGCCCTCACCGGGGTCTACTCGGTGGACAGCGGGACCATCACCGTCGGGGGCGCCCCGCGGACCTTCGCCTCGACGGCCGACGCCCAGGAGGCGGGCATCTCGACCGTCTACCAAGAGGTCAACCTCTGCGCGAACCTCACGGTCGGCGAGAACGTCATGCTCGGCCACGAGCTGCGTCGGGGCAGGGCCATCGACTGGCGCGCCACCCACGCCGAGGCCGCACGCCACCTGCAAGGCCTGCGCCTGTCGATCGACCCGCGCTCGCTGCTGTCCACCCACTCGATCGCGGTGCAGCAGCTCGTCGCGATCAGCCGCGCCATGGTGACCGACGCCAAGGTGCTCATCCTCGACGAGCCGACCTCGAGCCTGGACCGTGACGAGGTCGACCAGCTGTTCGCCGTGATCCGCGAGCTGCGCGCCGCGGGCGTCGCGATCCTCTTCGTCTCGCACTTCCTGGACCAGGTCTACGAGATCTCCGACCGCATCACCGTGCTGCGCAACGGCGCCCTGGTGGGCGAGCACCTCGCGGCGGACCTGCCGCGCGACGTCCTCGTGACGGAGATGATCGGGCGTGCGCTGGACGACCTCGACGCGTTGTCCCGGACCGCGCACCGCCCCGTGGACCGCTCGGGGGAGCCGCTGCTGCGCGCCGAGGGCCTCGGCAAGCGCGGCGTCCTCGAGCCCGCCGACCTCGAGATCTACCCCGGGGAGGTCGTGGGCCTCGCTGGGCTCCTCGGCTCGGGCCGCACCGAGCTGGTCCGGCTGCTGTGCGGGGCCGACCGGTCCGACTCGGGCCAGGTCGCCGTCCACGGGACCACCATCAAGATGACCTCGCCACGGCACGCGATGGACCACCGCATCGCGTTCTCCTCGGAGGACCGCCGCGGTGAGGGCATCGTCGCCGACCTCACGGTCGCCGAGAACATCGTCCTGGGTATCCAGGCCCGCCGCGGGTGGGCGCGCAAGATCCGCAAGAGCGAGCAGGACGCCGTGGTCGCCGAGTACATCGAGGCCCTCGGGGTGCGCCCGGCCAACCCGGACGCCCTCGTGGGGAACCTCTCCGGCGGCAACCAGCAGAAGGTGCTGCTCGCCCGCTGGCTCGCGACCGCCCCCGAGCTGATCGTCCTCGACGAGCCGACCCGCGGGATCGACGTCGGTGCCAAGGCCGACATCCAGCGCAAGGTCTCCGAGCTCTCCGCCCAGGGACTCGCTGTCATCTTCATCTCCGCCGAGCTCGAGGAGGTGCTTCGATTGGCCCAACGGATCGCCGTGCTGCGGGACCGCAAGAAGATCGGCGAGGTCGACTCGAGCGAGATCGACCTGGACGGGCTCATCGACTACCTGGCCAACGAGGGCAAGGGGAGCGCAGCATGACGCACATCTGGAAGCACCGGCTGTTCTGGCCCCTCGCGGCCCTGATCACCCTGATCGTGGTCAACTCGGTCGCCCGGCCCCGGTTCCTGAGCATCACCATGCGTGACGGTCAGCTGTACGGGGCGCTCATCGACATCCTGCGCGGCAGCGCCCCCCTCATGCTCGTGGCGCTGGGCATGACGATCGTCATCGCCACCCGCGGCATCGACCTCTCGGTCGGGGCGATCATGGCCGTCTCTGGGGCCGTGGCCCTCACCGTGATCGATGGCTCGAACGACCCGAGCAACCTCGGCACGGTGCTGGTCGCCATCGCGGTCGCGGTGCTGGTGGCCCTCGTGCTGGGGGTGTGGAACGGGTTCCTCGTCGCGGTGCTGGGGATCCAACCGATCATCGCGACCCTCGTGCTGATGCTCGCCGGGCGAGGCGTGGCCTTGCTGATCACCGGTGGATTCATCACGACGGTCAACTCCGACCCCTTCTCCTACATCGCCAGCGGCTACCTGACGGTGCTGCCGTTCGCGTTCTTCATCTCGGTGGCCGCCATCGTCGCGCTCGGCGTGGTGGAGCGGCGCACCGCGCTGGGCGTGCTGACCGAGGCGGTCGGGATCAACCCCGAGGCGAGCCGGCTCGCGGGGGTGCGGTCCCGCGGCATCGTCTGGGGGGCGTACATGCTCAGCGGCGTGCTCGCCGGCGTCGCCGGGATCATCTACGCCTCCAACATCAAGGCCGCCGACGCGAACGCCACGGGGCTGTTCATCGAGCTCTACGCGATCCTCGCCGTCGTCCTGGGCGGCACGTCCCTCGCGGGAGGCAAGTTCTCCATCGCCGGGACCGTGATCGGCGTGCTGATCATCCAGACCCTCGACTCGACCATCCTCTTCCTCGGGGTGCCCTCGGCCCAGAGCCCGGTGTTCTTCGCCCTCGTGGTGGTCCTGGTCGTGGTGGTGCAGTCGCCGCGGATGCGGCGGGTGATCGGGTCCATGACCAGACGACGGTCCAGGCCCGAGCCAGATCCGGACCCGGAGCGGGACCGCGAGCGGACGGGAGTGGCGGCATGAGCACGACGACGACCGAGGCGGTGCGCGTCGAGCGTCCGACCTCCCGCGTGGAGACCTTCCTGGGCCGGCACGCCGCGATGATCCCCACCTTCGCGGCAGTGATCATCCTCATCGTGCTGCTCGCCGGCGCGGAGGCCTTCCTGCGCGGGGACTTCATCACGGCACGCAACCTCTCCGCCCTGCTGCTGGACAACGCCTACCTGCTGATCCTGGCCGTGGGCATGACCTTCGTGATCCTCACCGCAGGCATCGACCTGTCGGTCGGGTCGGTCATGGCCTTCACCGGGATCCTCGGGGCGCAGCTGCTGGTCTCCGGGCAACCGGTGTGGGTCGCGGTCCCGGCGATGCTCGCGGGCGGCGCGGCCATCGGCCTGCTCATCGGGGTGCTGGTGCAGTACTTCAACGTGCAGCCCTTCATCGCCTCCCTCGCGGGGCTGTTCCTCGCCCGCGGGCTGGCCTTCGTGGTGAGCCTGTCCTCGATCCGGGTCGAGGAGCCGGCCGTCCTGTGGCTCCAGCAGACCCGCTTCCGCCTCGGCGACTGGTACCTCACGCCCACGGGGATCATCGCCCTGCTGACCGTCGCGGTCGCGGCCTTCGTGCTCCACCTGACCCGGTTCGGCCGCACCGTCTACGCGATCGGCGGCAACGAGCAGTCCGCACGGCTCATGGGCCTGGACGTGGCACGCACCAAGGTCGCCGCGTACGTGATCAGCGGGTTCTGCGGGGGCCTGGCCGGGCTCGCGCTCACCGCCTACTCGGGGGCCGGGTACCCACGCAACGGCATCGGCACCGAGCTCGACGCGATCGCCGCGGTGGTGATCGGCGGCACCCTGCTGACCGGCGGGCGGGGCTACGTGCTCGGCTCGCTGATCGGTGTGCTCGTGTTCGGCACGATCAAGACGATCATCTCCTTCATGGGGGCCGAGCAGTCCTGGATGCAGATCATCGTCGGCGCCCTGCTGCTGCTGTTCATCGTGGTGCAGCGCGTGATCGTGTCCCGTTCGGAGCGAAGGCGATAGTCGCCCCGCGCGCGCAACCGACCGCGCCCCGTCCCTCCCGCGATAATGGCGGGATGGACGGGGCCGTCGGTGCGCAGCCGCTGCTCGAGCTGACCGGCGCGACGGTGCGCTTCGGGGCCGACGCGGCGCTCGACGACGTCTCCTTCCGGATGTACCCCGGCGAGGTGCACTCCCTCATGGGGGAGAACGGCGCCGGCAAGTCCACCCTCATCAAGGCCATCACCGGTGTGCTCCCGCTCGACGCCGGGACACTCACCCTCGACGGTCGGGCGGTGCGCTTCACCACGCCGCAGGAGGCCCAGCGCGCCGGGATAAGCACCGTCTACCAGGAGGTCGAGCTCCTCCCGAACCTATCCGTGGCCGAGAACATCCTCCTGGGCCGCGAACCGCGCTCGCGGGGGGTGATCAGCCAGCGCCTCATGCGGGAGCGGGCTCGGCAGATCCTTGCCGACCTGGGCCTGGACCTCGACCCGGCCTCGACCCTGGGCACGCACCCGGTGGCCGTGCAGCAGCTCGTGGCGATCGCCCGGGCCATCTCGACCGACGTGCGGGTGCTGGTGCTGGACGAGCCGACGTCGAGCCTGGACCTGGACGAGGTCGCCGAGCTGTTCCGGATCATCCGCGAGCTGCGCGCCCGCGGGGTGGCGATCCTCTTCGTCTCGCACTTCCTGGACCAGGTCTACGAGATCTGCGACCGCGTCACCGTGCTGCGCGACGGCGCGCTGGTGGGGGAGTACCTCACGCCCCAGCTGCTGCGCATCGACCTGGTGCACAAGATGCTCGGACGGGAGGCCTCGGACTTCAAGACCCGCCAGCGCGGCCGGGTCGAGGAGCCCGACGCCCCGGTCTTCCTCAGCGCGCGCGACGTCGGAGCGGCGCCGGGGATCCGCGGGGCGGACGTCGACCTGGGGGAGGGGGAAGTGGTGGGCGTCGCGGGGCTGCTCGGCTCGGGACGCACCGAGCTGGCCCGCGCCCTGACGGGGATCTCCCGCCTGGACACCGGGATCATCCGGATCGAGGGCGAGCCGGTGAACCTCGACTCCCCGCGGCGGGCCATCTCCCTGGGGGTGGTCTACTCCTCGGAGAACCGCCGCTCGGAAGGGATCCTCGGTGAGCTGTCCGTGCTGGACAACATCACCCTCGCCGTCCAGGCCCACCGTGGGGTGCTCCGGCGGATGCGGCCTGCCCGTCAGCGCGAGCTCGCCCAGAGCTGGGTCGAGGCCCTGGGGATCCGGCCGCCGGACCTGGACCGCCCGGCCGGCACCCTCTCGGGGGGCAACCAGCAGAAGGTCATGCTCGCCCGCCTCCTGGCCCTCGCGCCCCGGGTCCTGGTGCTCGACGAGCCGACGCGCGGGGTGGACGTGGGCGCCAAGGTCGAGATCCAGAACCTCGTGGGGGAGCTCGCCGACAACGGCCTGTCGGTAGTGTTCATCTCCGCCGAGCTCGACGAGGTGCTGCGCGTGGGGGACCGCGTGGCGATCCTGCGTGAGGGACGGATCGTCGAGACCCTGGCCTCCGCGGACATGACCGTCGACTCCCTCCTGGCGCTCGTCGCGAGCCCCGACGAGCAGGAGGTCTGAGGATGGCCGAGGACACGACCCCCCGGGCCGCGAACATCTTCGACGTCGCGCGCCTGGCCGGGGTGTCGCACCAGACGGTCTCCCGGGTGATCAACGGCCAGCCGAACGTGCGCCCCGCGACCCGCGAGCGCGTCGAGCACGCGATCGCCCAGCTGCGCTACAGCCCGTCCCCCGCCGCGCGGTCCCTGGTCTCGCGGCGCACCCGCACCCTGGGCCTCATCGCCCCCGCGGTGACCGACCACGGCCCCACCCGCATCGGCATGCACTTCACCATGGCCGCGCGTGCCGCCCGCTACAGCGTCGACACCGTCAACACGGTCGACGACGACCCCGGGGCGGTCCGTGCCGCGATCGAGGGTCTGCTGCGCCAGCGGGTCGACGGGATCGTGCTCATCGTCATGGACATCGGTGTGCTCGAGATGGTGCGCGCCCTGGACCTGTCCGTGCCGGTGGTCGCCGCGGCGTCGTCCTCCCGGCGGAGCCCCCTGCTGGTGCAGATCGACCAGTACCGGGGGGCGCGGGCCGCCGTCCGGCACCTGGCCGAGCTGGGGCACACCCGCATCGCGCACATCGCAGGCCCCGCGCGGGCGGCCGACGCCGTGGAGCGCATCCGGGGCTGGCGGGACGAGCTCGCTGAGAGGGGGCTGCCCGTCGTGGACCTCGTCTACGGGGACTGGTCGGCCGAGGGCGGGTACCGCGTGGGCAAGGAGATGGACCTGGCGCCAGGGATGGCCGTGTTCACCTCGAACGACCTCACCGCTCTGGGTCTGATGTCCGCGCTGCGGGAGCGGTCGCTGAGCGTGCCGGAGGACATCAGCATCGTGGGCTTCGACGACATCCCCGAGGCCGGCTTCCTCTACCCGCCGCTGACCACCGTGCGGCAGAACTTCGCGGCCCTCGGCGAGCTGATGCTCCAGAAGGTGCTCGTGACCCTCGAGGAGGGGGCGGACGAGACGACGGACACGCCGTTGGCGACGAAGCTCGTGGTGCGGGAGTCGACACGGAAGCAGGCGAGCGGCGATCTGGAGCCGGCCCCGGAGGGTGTGCGGGGCGCCAGGGCTCGAGGTCGCCGAGACCTGCCTGCAGGAGAGCGGGCACCTCGGTGACGACGCGCGTGCGAGCGTCCTTCTCAGTCCTACCGAGTGGCGGCGAGGATCTGGTCCAACTGAGCCCGCTCGACAGCTGAGTCGTCGCCTGTCGCGGTCTCGAGCCAGCCGTAGAACCACTCCCCGTACTCGGCAAGCCGGCGCAGGTAGTCATCCCGGTCCACGGTCACCGAGCGCTCTGCGACGCTGAACCGGACCATCCGCGCACCCCGCACGGGCTGGAGGGCGATGCGGATGTCCTGATCGGGGAAGAACTGCTCCGCGTCGCCGGCGTCGAGGTAGTCGACGCCCACCTGGACGAGGGTGTGCCACAGCACGTGGAGGTAGTCCCAGTAGCGCGGCCCGAACAGCTCGGTGCCGTCGATCGACAGCTCCAGGAAGCCCTCGGCCCACAGCCGCTCGTCGGGCGGGATCGCCCGGACGTGCGCGACGGCTTCCTGCTCGTCCTCGACGAGGTCGATCCCGTAGTGGCGGGGACGCGCGACGAGATCCTCCAGGTCGCGCACGGGATGACGCAGGTAGGAGCTCCGTACGGTCCACGAGTGCTGCCTGGTCATCTGTCGCGTCTCCGGTGATCGGGAGCTGGTGTCGCCGATCCTAGGCAGAGCCGGCGGGCGCTCAGGTGGTCCGCCCCAGCAGGTGGACCTCCACCTCCTCCCCGCCGACGCCCTTCCCGATCGCCTTGCAGATCGCGGCGCGCAGCGGCAGCCAGTGCGGCCCGTGGCCCGAGGGCATCAGCGTCGCGGCGAACTCATGCCCGTCGATGGTCCCGGTGACCTTCACGGCCTTGCCGGTGCCGAGCAGCTCGGCCGAGCCGTGCACCGTCAGGTAGGTGGCGAAGGAGCCGTCCTTCTCGATCGGGGCGGTGAAGCGGTGGTCGAGGGCCTGGGGCTCACGCGCCGTGGGAGTAGCGGGGGCGGGCTTGGGCATGGTGTCCTCCTGGGATGCGGTCGGTGGCGATGTCTCCGAAGGGAGACTGCGAGAACGGGTCGGATTCATCGCTCGACGCCGAGGAAGGCCACGGCCGGCCATGCTCTACCCCCAGCGGAAGTACCTGACGGCCAGGGCGGCCGCGATGATGCCGCAGGCCGCGAGAGCAGCGAGGTGGCTGGTGCTCGTCGCCGCGCCGCTCCACGCGTCACTCATCAGGCTCGCGGTCGCGCCCAGCGGAAGGTGCTCCCCGACCACCACCATCCACGAAGGAAGAGCGCCCCGGGAGACGAAGAGGCCGTTGAGGCCTGCCATGAGCAGGAGCGCCAGGAGCCCGAGGCCCCGTGCCGCGTTGGTCGTCGGGGCGACCGCGGCGATGAGCATGCCGATCGCGAGCATCGCCAGGGTCCCTGCGGCGAGGGACAGCAGTGCCATGCCTGGACGTACGGGCGCGGAGACCCCGAACACGGGGACGGCGATGCCCAGCGCGATGCCGATCCCTGCGGCGAGGATCGCGAGGTTGACGACGGCTTGCGCCCCCATCAGCAGGGCAGGGTGAGCGGGGGTCAGGGCAAGGCGCCGCAGCACCCCGCTGTGCCTGTGCTCGGCGAGGTAGTCGGGCACGTTGCCGATGGTGACGAACGCTGCGATGAAAGCCAGGGCGAAGGGCATGACATAGGTGTCGAACTCGGCGGCATCGCTGTTGAGCCCGCCGAGGACCAGCACGCCGATGGGCAGCCCGAGGGACAGCAGGATGCCGCTGCGCTCCCTCCAGACGTTCTTGGCCTCCGCGACCGTGAGGTGCTTCCATGCGGTGATCGGTGTGCTCATCGCCCGTCTCCGAGGTCGCCGGGGCTGGTCCCGGTCAGCGTGATAAAGGCCTCGTCCAGCGTCGAGGTGCCGGTGCGGGCGACCAGGTCCCGGGGGGTCCCGACGGTGACCAGCGCCCCCCTGCTCAAGACCGCGACCCGGTCGCAGAGGTGCTCGACCTCGTCCATGAAGTGCGAGACGAGGACGATGGTGAGCCCGCGGGCGTTGTAGTCGCGCAGCAGCGACCAGACGTCACGCCGTCCGTGGGGGTCCAGGCCCGTGGTCAGCTCGTCCAGGATCGCCAGGCGGGGCGACCCGACCAGCGCGGTGGCGACGGCGAGCCGTTGCTGCTGCCCCCCGGAGAGCTGGGCCGACAAGGTGCGGCGTTGCTCTGCCAGCCCGAGCCGTTCCATGAGGACCACCGGGTCCTCGCCGTCGCGGTAGAAGGACCGGTAGAGATCGAGGACCTCCTCGACGCGGAGGCGAGCGTGTGGTGCAGCGTGCTGGAGCTGGGCACCGAGGAGCTGGCGCACCTCCCGCCGGTCGGCGAACGGGTCGTGGCCGCCGATCGACACGTGGCCGCGGTCAGGTCTGCGCAGGCCTTCGACGCACTCGACCAGCGAGGTCTTCCCGGCGCCGTTCGGCCCCACGATGCCGACGACCTCCCCGTCGGCGACGTCGAGGCTCACGTCGTCCACCACGGTGCGTGAGCCGTACCGCTTGGTCAGATGGCGCACCTCGAGCATGCCCAGCCCTCCTTCGGCACAAGGTCCTACTTCAGCCTGATACCTTGCGTGCCACGGTATCAGGCTGAGTGCCTAGGATGCAGGTGTGGCCCCGACACTGAACCGGACGGAGCAGGTGCGGCGTGAGCTCGCGCGTGGAACCGTCGAACTGGCCGTCCTGGCGGCCCTCGACGAGGAGCGCCGATACGGCTACGAGCTCATGGCGATCCTGCGAGGCGCCGGGGAGGGGGCGTCGGAGTTCCGTGAGGGCACTCTCTACCCCCTGCTGCATCGCCTCGAGGACGCGGGCTACATCGCGGCCCAGTGGGAGACCCAAGGCCGTGCCAAGCCCAGGAAGTACTACGCGTTGACCGCGGTGGGACGCGAGCATCTAGCGCTGCTCCTCGCCGAGTGGAGGGCGCTCGTGGTGCGTATGGACGCCCTGCTGGGAGGCAGTCGCGAGGTGCGCACGTGACGGGCGGCCCTCACAGCGAGGAGCGCGTGCGGCGGTTCGTCCGCGACGTCTCGGCTCACCTCGTCGACTCCCCCGAGCGGATCCAGGGCGTATGTGACGAGCTCACCGGACATCTGACTGCTGCCGCCGAGGTCGGCGAGCTCGAGGACGCCCTCGAGCGGCTCGGCTCGGCCGCCCGCGCGGCCTCGACGTTCTCGCGTGACGTCGACAGGCCTCCTGCGCCGTTGCGGCGGCGCTTCTCAGCGGCGGTGGTCGACCTGGTGCCGCTCATCGCCGTCACGATCGTGGGCATCCTCGAGGTGATGGCGCGGCAGGGAAGCCCGGTGATCGTCTTCCCGCCCGTCGTCGCCGTGCAGGTCGGGGAGTACTGCGTCTCGCCCTTGCCGCTGCCGCCGCTGTGCGAGGTGTATCCCCAGGCGTCGTTGCACCCGATCGGTCTGGGGGCGGCCCTCGTGTGGGCGATCCCCGTCCTGGCTCTGATCGAGCACCGCAGCGGCACGACACCCGGGAAGCGCATGTTCGCCCTCAAGACGGTCACGGTCGGTGGGACCCGGGTCTCCTTCGGCATGGCGGTGCTCCGGCGTGTGAGCCTGCTGGCGGGGCCGGTCGCATGGATCGACTGGGTGCCGTGCCTGTGGGGCGATCGCGGCAGACTGCTCGACCGGCTCAGCGACACCATGGTGGTCGACGCCTCGGGGTAGCGGTGACGGGCTCGGGCATGGTGTCCTCCTGGGATGCGGACGCAGGAGCTGACCGACGACCTCGCCCTCGCCCGGACCGGCGACGACGCCGCGTTCACCCGCCTCGTCGAACCGTTGCGCCGCGAGCTGCACGCCCACTGCTACCGGATACTCGGGTCGACGCACGACGCCGATGACGCCCTGCAGGAGGCGCTCCTGCGCGCCTGGCGGGCACTCCCACGCTTCGAGGGGCGCAGTTCCGTGCGCACCTGGCTCTACCGGGTCACCACCCGCACCTGCCTGGACGCGGTCGCGGCGCGGGGACGCCGGGCCCTGCCCATGGACCTGGCCAGCCCCAGCCATGACGCCGTCGTCGGGGACACGCCCCTCACCGAGGTCGCCTGGCTCGGGCCGTACCCGGATGAGGGCATGGAGGGTGGGGCATCGAGCCCGGCCGCGCGGTACGAGCAGCGGGAAGCCGTCGAGCTGGCCTTCGTCGCTGCTCTGCAGCACCTGCCCGGCAACCAGCGCGCCGTCCTGCTGCTGGTCGAGGTGCTGGGCTTCTCCGCCCGGGAGATCGCCGACCTCATGGACACCACCACCGCCTCGGTGAACAGTGCCCTGCAACGGGCCCGGCGCCTCATCGACCAGAAGGTGCCTGCCGGCGCGCAGCAGGAGACCCTGCAGCAGCTCGGGGACGTGGGGCGGCGCGACGTCGTCGAGAGGTTCATGTCTGCCATGGAGGCCGGTGACGCGGGTGCGCTCGTCGCGCTCCTCACCGAGGACGTCACCTGGTCCATGCCACCGCTGCCGCACTGGTACCGCGGCCAGGAAGCCGTCATGAACTTCGCCCGCGCCATCCCGCTGAGCACCTGCGGGCAGTGGCGCCACCTGCCGACCACGGCCAACGGGCAGCTCGCCGTCGTGAGCTACCTGTCCCCGGACGGCGGACCGTTCGAGGCCTGGTCGATCAACGTGCTCACGGTCAGTGGGGAGCAGATCAGCGAGGTGACCTCGTTCCTGGGGCGGGAGCACGTCGAGGCCTTCGGGCTGCCGGTCACGTACCCCGAGGAGTAGGACCGCGGCGCGCTAGGTGACCTCGGTCCGACGCACCTGCTCAGCCTTCGACGCCGTGCGGTCCACCTGGGGTAGGCGGCTGCTGTCCCCGCCCCAGGTTCCGTCGGGCTCGACCCACCAGGCTCCGAGGTCGAGGTAGCGGTGCCACCAGGCGATGCGTTCGGGCAGGGTGGAGTGAGCGACCCAGGCGGCACCCGATTGGGGATCGAACCGGAACGTGTCGGTCCTGCCCTCGGGGGTTGTGGCCAGGACCAGAGGAACCAACCACCACCCGAAGACCACCCACTCCCTGCGCCAGATGGCCCCCTTGTCCTTCTCGCTCAGGGTCGAGGAGCTCAGCTCCTCCTCGTCCCCGCAGATCGCGTACCAGTCACTGAGCCCACGGCGCAGGGTGGTCTCCAGGTCGTAGAAGGCGACCCCGGGCGTGAGCCCAGGGAGCTGCTTGGGGGTGCCGCGGTCGGTGTCGGTGCGTTCGCCGTCGTGCCAGGCCCAGATCGAGGCGATCTCGTCGGTCAGCGCGAATCCGTGGCGGGCAGCGGTCTTGGTGATCTGGTCGGGGGGTAGCCCTGGGCGCAGCCGTGGAACTACGGCTGCGCCCAGGGCCCCGATGCGTTTGACCCATCCCTCCAGGGCCTCGGTGATCTCTGTCGCACTCATCGGGCCTCAGCACCTCATCCGGGACGGTCAGCGTCGAGCTAGGTGACTTCGGTCTGGCGGACCTGTTCGGCCTTCGACGCCGTGCGGTCTACCTGGGGTATGCGGCTGCTGTCCCCGCCCCAGGTTCCGTCGGGCTCGACTCGCCACGCCCCGAGGTCGAGGTAGCGGTGCCACCAGGCGATCCGCTCGGGCAGCGAGGAGTGGGCGACCCAGTTGGTGCCGGACTGGGGGTCGTACCGGAAGGTGTCGGTCCTGCCGTCAGGGGTGGTCGCCAGGACCAGCGGGATCAGCCACCAGTCGAAGATGACCCATTCGCGACGCCAGATGTAGGTCTTGTCTTCATCACTGACGTCAGGATCGGCGAGTTCGTCGTCGTCCCCGCAATTCGTGTGCCACTGACTCAGCCCGCGGCTCAGGGTGGTCTCCACATCGAAGAAGGCACCTTGGGGAATGAGCCCTGGTAGTTGCCGTGCCGTCCCACGTTCGGTGCGCGTTCGTTCGCCGTCGTGCCAAGACCAGATCGCTGCGATCTCCTCGCTCAGGACGAACCCGTGGCGGGCGGCGATCTTGGCGATCTGGTCGGGGGGTAGGCCTGGGCGCAGCCGGGGGACTACGGCTGCGCCCAGGGACCCGATGCGTTCGACCCAGCCCTCGAGGGCCTGGACGATCTCGGTTGCGCTCATCGGTGGTCAGGGTCTCACCCGGGAACAGGGGACAGCGTGCTGTTGCACCAGGCGAGAGTGGGGAGCTGCTGCTCACGTGGCAGGCCGGGCCGTTCGGGGAGCGGGACCACCAAGAACTCCTCGCCGTCGCTCACGTCACACCCAGCTCCGCTGTAGAAGGCTGCGAGCTTTCGCCCTTGGCCCTGGTTCTGGTCCGAGTCGAGCACGCGCAGGTTGACGGGTGGACTCGCTAGTGCACCGCCCTGCTGGGTCGATGCGAACGGGAACTCATCGCAGTCCAACACCCCGGCCTCGCGGCCAGCGCAAGCGGGGTGGTCCCGCAGCCACGTCCGATCGTTCGGTGGATGCCTGCGGTTGAGCTCAACCCAAGCGGGGTACCTACCTATCGCCTCGAGGTCGTGCTGGGTGGGTTCGGGGGTGTCGGACCGACCGCTGAAGAAGATCGGGGTGTCGCCGTTGCAGCGTTGCATCGAGTCAGTTCCGGCCCGGGTCGCCAGGGCCAAGCACTGGGTGACAGCGACGCGCTTCTCCTCGGGCGTCAGAGCGGTCGAAGCGGCCCGGTCGGCCTTCCGCACGATCTTCCAGATGTTGTCGGGCAGGGTCGGCGGGACTGGGCGCGGGTCCTGGGGACCCTCGGGGTCGCCGAGCCACGGGGGCGGGGAGGCCGGTGCGGTTCCCGCACCGACGAACTCGAGGGCGAGCTGCTGAAGTGCTTGCCGTCCGCCGGCTTTGAGCATTGCCGAGAGCACCGACCGCCATGTGGCGTTCCCGGCCGCGACCGCCGCCTCACAGGCCAGCACGTGGTCGGGCACCGAGGACCCTGCCGTGTGGGTGCCGGGAGAGAACAGCGCAGCTTCGCAGGCCATCCGATGTGTGACGGCGCCGGCCGCGAGCGCAGAGGCGAGGGCGTCGATGTCGATCGCCATTCCCACATCGATGACGCTCGCCCCCGGTGCCAACGGTAGGGCCCCAGGCTGGGGCGTCGAAGCTCGTACCGCCCCAGGGGAGACGCCGTTGACGGCGGTCGCCGAGGTGTAGGTGTACTCGGTGCCCCCGGCGCGGGTGTCCTGGGCCGTAGCACGCCAGGACTGCCCATCACGTTCGATCACGATCTCGGTATAGGTGCCGCCTGTGGGCCGCCAACCCCAGCCCGCCAGGTCGGACACCTCAAGACCGTCGAACCTGTTCCTGTTGTCGAACGCCGACCACCACTGCATGGCCGTGATCAGGTTGCGCAAGCTGCTCTGCGTCGCTGCGTCATAGGGCGAGGCCGCCTGGGCTGGTGTCGCTACCAGCCCCAAGGCGATCGCTGCTGCGGCTATCGCCGCGACGAAGGTGTGCCGTCTCATGAGATGCCCCCCAACTCAGATGGAAACGCCCCGGCCGCCACCCGCCTCGGTCGAGGCGATCGGGTCATGGCAGATCGTGACAAGGACCAGCCAAGCAGCGTGACTCGGCCGTGCGCATCGGCCGGACGAGTGACCCGGTCAGGTCGGTGCGGGGACAGGGAGAAGCCGCTCGTACCCCGCGGATCCCTTGACGGCGCACCGGCCCCCTCATAACCTGGCGAACGGCATGTTCTCGCTAACATCGCCGAGCCAGCGTCGGTCAACGGTGACCGGTGCGCGACGCAAGGGATCTGCAATGGGGCACCTCAAGCACGCGGCGACCGCAGCACTGGCCACGGTATCCGTGGCCCTGCTCGGTGCCTTCGCACCGGCGGCCACCTCCGTGGCGGACGACGGCCCTGCGCCGCTGATCCACTACACCTTCGACGAGACGACCGGCACCACGGTCACCGACGCGAGCGGCAACGGCTACGACGCCACCCTCCAACGCACGGGCGCCCAGGTCACCGGTGGTGTGCTCAGCCTTCCGGGCGGCAGTGCGACCGCGGCCCCCTACCTCGAGATCCCGGCGGCAGGGCTCGTCGGCCAGCAGGACCTGACGATCTCCGCCTGGCTGAACCCCCGGTCCGGGGCGGGCAACACCGCCGCAGCCTTCATCGGCGCCCCGGTGGCCAGCGGCGCGCAGCACTCCACCGGCTACTGGCTGCTCAACCCGACCAACCCGAGCGGCTACGTGAAGTCCGTCACCACCAACACGGTGAACGCGACCTCGCCGTGGACCACCGAGGTGGGTCCGGGGAGCACCAACGCCGCGACCAGCGGCACCCGCACCCCCGCCGGGATGGCGCTGTACACGACGGTGATCGACGGGACGAGCGGCCAGCTCAGCGTCTACGTCAACGGCGCCCCGGTCGGTCAGGCGGCCATCACCCGCGACGTCTCGGACTTCGGCAGCGAGCTCGTCGCCTACCTCGGCCGCTCCACCTACGCCGACGCCGGATGGAACGGGACGGTCGACGAGCTCGCCGTCTACGGCCAGGCCCTCGACGCCGCGCAGGTCGGCGAGCTCTTCGCCGGCCAGGCGATCGACAAGGCCGTGGCCTCCCTCACCCTGCCGAGCACCACCACCGCTGACCTGACCCTCCCCACCCTCGTCTACGGCACGACCGTGACCTGGGAGTCCGACGACCCCGCGATCCAGGTGGACGGTGGGACGGGCGTCGTGACGCGCCCCGCCGCAGGCAGCGGGACCGCGACCGTCACCCTGACGGCGACCTTCACCGCCGGGGAGTCCACCCGGACCGCGACCTACGTGGTCGAGGTCCCCGAGGACGCCGCCGCGTCGGACAAGGCGGCCCAGGACCTCGCCGCCCTGCAGCTCGACGGCCTCGACGACATCCGGACGAACTTCTCCGTGCCGACCACGGGCGAGCAGGGATCGACCATCGCCTGGTCGGTCGCGGCCGACGACGCCAACCACGCGACCGTGCGGGACGGGGTGACGCCGACGTCGCGCACCATCGCGGTGGAGCGGCCAGCCGCAGGCACGGACCCCGTGGAGGTCGTCCTGACGGCCACCGCCACCAACGGCGAGGCCAGCGAGGCACGCGAGTTCTTGCTCCGTCTGCGGCCGATGCCCACCGGCGCCGACCAGACCGACGCCTACGTCTGGGCCTTCTTCACCGGCGAGGGTGACGGGGCCGAGCAGGTCAGCCTCGCGGCCTCGCGCGGCAACGACGCCCTGGCCTGGAACACGCTCAACGACGGGCAGCCCCTCTTCGTCTCGGACGAGGGGACCGAGGGTCTGCGCGACCCGTTCATCATCCGGGCCCCCGAGGGTGACCGCTTCTACATGATCGCCACCGACCTCAAGGTGGCCGGGCTGTCCGGCGGCTTCACCACGGCCCAGCTCTCCGGCTCGCTGCACATCGAGGTCTGGGAGTCCGACGACCTGGTCACCTGGTCCGAGCAGCGCCACGTCAAGGTCTCCTCGGACTACGCGGGCAACACCTGGGCCCCCGAGGCGTTCTGGAGCGACGAGCTCGACACCTTCGTCGTGTTCTGGGCGTCCAACCTGTATCCGACGACCAACCCTGCCGAGCGCAGCGCGGTCACCTACAACCGGATGATGTACGCCACCACGGACGACTTCGTCACCTTCTCCGAGGCCCAGCCGTGGATCGACGTCCGTCGGGGTAGCGGCCGGGGCATGATCGACTCCACCGTCGCCCAGATCGATGACACGTACTACCGCTTCACCAAGGACGAGGCGTCGATGACCATCCGCGCCGAGAAGTCCACCGACCTGCTCGCGACCGTGAGCGGTTCGCTCCCCGACAGCACCGGCCCGGCCGACGAGTGGACCCTCATCAAGGAACGGATCGCCACGGGGCTGCCCAACGGCGAGCCCGGCGGGACCTTCACCAGCGGTGAGGGCCCCAACCTGTTCCGCGCCAACGACGGCGACGTCAACGACCACGACTGGTTCCTGTTCATCGACCAGCCCGACTACCACGGCGGCCCGAACTACTACATCCCCTTCGGCTCGGACGACCTGGACGACGGCGACTCGTGGGAGCCCGTGGGGACCAAGCTGCGCGAGAACCTCCCGCAGAACGCCGACGGCGGCAAGCCACGTCACGGCACCGTCATCCCGGTGACCCGGGCCGAGTACCAGAAGGTCCTCGAGGCCTACGCCCCGGCGATCGCTGTGGCCTCGGTCTCCGCGATGGAGGTCACCACGTCAGCAGGCGTCGCACCGACGCTGCCGGACGCGGAGCTGACCATGGCCGACGGCTCGCAGCAGACCGTGGACGTCGACTGGGCGGAGATCGACCCCGCGAGCTACGCCGTCCCGGGCACCTTCACCGTGGCAGGCGTGGCGCAGGACGACTCCCGGATGCCCGTCGAGGTGACCGTGGTGGTCGAGGCCGGTCCGGCCCTCGAGGTCATCGCGGACACCCGCTGCGTGGTCGGACGGGTCGTGCTGACGACCACCGTCACCAGCTCCGCCGATGATGCGGTCGATGCCCTCGTGGAGACCCCGTACGGCTCGAGGACCATCTCGCTCGCCGAAGGGCGCACGGCCACGACCGCGTTCACGACGCGCGCCGCCTCCACGCCTGAGGTGACCGTCGGGGTGACGGCCACGGCGGCCGACGGCGGCTCGACCACCGTCCAGGCCTCGACCCCGCCCAGGGCCTGCGGGTGACGCCGCAGACCGGCAGCTGAGGGAGCGGCGGCGGCCCTGACCCGGGCCGCTGCCGTCCCCTCGTGCGTGCATCGGCCGCCTCCGGTGGCCTCTGACCGACGACGTTCAGACCCCACAAGTAGGAGAGTCACATGCATCTGTCCTCCCCACGGCGCGCGGTAGCGGCGCTGACCGCGCTCGGCGGCATGGTCCTCGGGCTCGGAGTCACGGGCGCGCAGGCCGCGGCCCCGGCCGACGTCCAGGCCGCGGTGCCACCCGACGGGCTCGTCGCCGAGTACCTGTTCGACCAGGCCTCGGGCGCCACGGTCACCAACACCGCGCCGGGGTCCGCCCTGGGCGAGGCGACCGTGCGCAACGTGCAGGACGCGGACTGGACCGGCACGGCCCTGACGCTGCGGGGCGGGGCCAAGACCTCGACCGGCAACTGGGTCGAGCTCCCCGAGGACCTGCTCGCCGATGCGCCCGCTGCGACCGTCGTCGCCGAGGTCAAGGCCTCGGCCGCGATGCTGAGCAGCTTCCACTTCCTGTGGAACGTGGGGAACGACTCCTCCGACACCGAGTACTTCTTCGCCTCGCTCAACTGCGGCGAGGGACGCTCGCCGCTGGTCGGGATCAAGGCCGGCGGGGTCGAGCAGCTCGTGCAGTCCGGCTCGTGCGGGGTGACCGCCGACCAGTGGGTCAACGTCGCCTCCGTGATCGACGCCGACGGCACGGCCTCCCTCTACCTCGACGGCGTCCTGGCCGGGCAGGGCACGGTCGACGCGGCCCCCGCCGACATCACGGACCAGTCGCTGAACGCGATCGGCCGCTCGCCGTGGCCCGACGCCCTGTTCGAGGGCGCCATCTCCTCCTTCCGCGTGTACGACCGGCCGCTCGACGACGAGGAGGTCGCCGCGGTGGCGGCCGAGGACGTCCTGCCCCACGAGGACGAGCTCCGTGCCCAGGCGCAGGGAGTCCTCGACGGCCTCGACCTCACGGACCTCGAGACGAGCGGCGACATCGACCTGCCCACCGCCTCGGGTCGCGTCACCTGGACCTCGAGCGACCCGGAGGTCGTCGCGCCGAACGGTCTGGTCACCCCGCCCCTGGAGGGCGAGCCCGCGGCCGAGGTCACCCTCACCGCGACCGTGACGATCCGCGGCTTCAGCGCGAGCACCGACATCACCGTGACCGTGCAGCCCTCGGACGAGACCGCGCAGGACAGGGTGGACCGGCTGGCCGAACGCTTCGTGATCCCGCCGGTCCTCCGCTCGGGCGACGCTCTGCCCGTCGCCCCCGACGGGGCCACGGTCGAGGTGATCGGCGTGAGCGGTGACCTCGAGGTCGGGGACACGATCGTGTCCTCGGGCGAGGAGGCCGTCGACGGCCAGATCGCCGTGCGGATCACGGACACCGCGTCGGGGCTCACCGCCGAGCGGGAGTTCGCGGTCCAGGTGCTGCCGGGCGAGGGCTCACCCCTGCTGCTGGCATACCACCGCAACGCCACGACCTCCGCGGAGGCCAACAACGCCGACATCGCCCTGAGCATGCACCTGGCCCTCGAGCAGGAGGACGCGTGGACCCCGCTCAACGAGAACTACGGGATCTTCTTCCCCCGCACCGCCTCCACCCCGCCGGCGAGCGGCACCACCGAGAGCATCCTGCGCAGCCTGCGTGACCCGCACGTGTTCTACCTCGCCGACGGCAGCTTCGGCGTCGTCGCGACCCGGACCGCCCGGGGCGGCGGCTCGGACGGCACCCAGTCCGGGCAGATGCTCCTCGCCCGCAGCACCGACCTGCTCTCCTACGAGGAGGTCGGGATGGTGGACCTGGGGGTCAGTGGCGGCGTCAACGGCCCGGCCGTCGTGTGGGACTCCGCCGCCGAGCGCTACGTGGTGACGTGGACCTCCGACGCCGGACGACCGAGCTACACGACCTTCGCCGACCTGACCGACCCCGCCACGCGCGGACCGGTGCTGAGCGGCACCGTCGCCGCGACGGCCGGCGTCGACGAGGCGGCCGTCCCGGACTACGCCGCCGGCAACGCCCTACCCGTGAGCGGCGACATGGCCCAGGCCCTCGACGTGCGATTCGGTCGGGCGGTCAACACCGGGATCGGTGCGCTCGAGGGCGTCGAGGTCGCTGCGGGCACCGCGCTCGAGGCCGGTGCGCTGCCCGGGCGGGCCGAGCTCGCCTACAGCGACGGCTCGACGTCCACCCGGGCCATCGCCTGGGACGAGGACTCCCTCGCCGCGGTCGACACCTCGACCCCCGGGACCTACGAGGTCACCGGCACGGTCAAGCAGCCCGAGTACCCGACGCCCTTCGCCGACGAGCGGGCCGACCCGTCGATCTTCCGCTTCGACTGGAACGGCCAGACGAAGTTCCTGATGATCGCGACCGAGGACCTCAACCTCAACCCGATCAACCCGGCGAACGGACCGCACATGCCGTTCCGGGTCGCCGACACGATCGACGACCTCTCCGACGACGCGATCCGTGAGGGCCGCAACACCGAGATCGACCTGCTGACCGCCGGCGACACCGACGCCGAGGGCGACGTGATGACCGGGTGCTTCTGGGCCCCCGAGCTCCACGTGATCGACGGCAGGCTCTCGGTGCTGTTCATGCCTTGCTACGACGGGTCGAACGGTCAGCCGGACATGTGGACCGGGCGAGCCAGCATCATCCAGCTCGAGCAGGACGCCGAGGGCAACGACCTCGACCCGGCCGTGCCGGAGAACTGGACCAAGGCCGAGAAGGTCGTCCAGGCCGACGGCAGCATCCTCAACCCGATCCAGGACATCTCCCTGGACATGACCTACTTCGA
This sequence comes from Actinotalea sp. C106, assembly GCF_023630195.1. Taxonomy (GTDB): domain Bacteria; phylum Actinomycetota; class Actinomycetes; order Actinomycetales; family Cellulomonadaceae; genus Actinotalea. Next base: position 22,821 of record NZ_JALPKN010000008.1, read on the forward strand.
GGACTCGGGGCAGTCGTACTACTCCTGGCAGATGCTCGGTGCGGTCTTCATCGCCGAGATGGACCCCGCGGACCCGACGCGCATCACGTCCGAGCCCGTGCGGATCATCGCCCCGGAGTACGCCTGGGACAACACGATCGCCGAGGGGCCGAACGTCATCGCCCACGAGGGCACCCTGTACATGATCTACTCCGGCTCCCTCGTCGGTGACACGTATACGACGGGCCTGGCGACGGCCACGGCCGGGGAGGGCGTCGACCTGACCGACCCTGCCGCCTGGACCAAGCTCAACTACCCCGTCCAGAAGTCCGGGGTGTTCAACGGCGAGTGGCAGCTCGGTACCGGGCACGGCATGTGGTCCTTCGACGAGGACGACAACCTGCTCTACGTCTTCCACGCGCGGACCGACAACCGGGGCCTGAGCGGGCGCGACACCTTCGTGCGCCGCGTGCACTGGGCCGCGGACGGGATGCCCGTCTTCGACCAGGAGGGTGACGAGGAGGTCGCCCCGGAGAACCGGACCGTGTCGGTGACCGTCACCGTCACGGGCACGGGCGGCCCCACGGTCGACGTCGTCGCCTCGGTCGGTGCCCGGTGCGTCGTCGGCAGGGTGGTGCAGACGGTCACGCTGCGCAACGACGACGACGTGACCGCGTCGGTGACGAGCACGTCCCCGTACGGGACGCGCACCTCGTCCCTCGAGCCGGGGGCGAGCGTCTCCCACGCGTTCAGCAGCCGGCTGCCGTCCATCGAGGCGGGGACCGTCACGGTCGACGCCGAGGCCACGGTCGACGGCCAGAGCGTCTCGACCTCCCAGGAGGTGGCGTTCGACGCGGCGACCTGCTCGTGACACCAGGCGGGGTACCGATGCGCCGGTGATGACCTCGAGGGCAGGGCCGTGGACGGCCCTGCCCTCGAGGTCGCGGCGCGCTACCGCGGCACCGTCGCCCCGGCCGCGGTCATCACCCTGGTGGGGACGTAGACGCCCGTCCCGCTGAACGGCCGAGCACGCGACTCAGGAGGCCGACGTAGGAGGGATGCGCGAGAGACACGCTCGCCAGCTGTGCTGCTGTGAACCAGCGGAGCTCGTCGTGCTCGTCGGGGGCCGCGTTCTCCGGGGTCCCCGCCCAGACGCTCACGCGCCACACGTCCAGCACTAGGTCGCCCGCTACGCCGCTGTTCGCGAGGCGGATCCCCTCAGGTCCGTGAGCCACCTGGACCACGACCCCCAGCTCCTCGCGCAGCTCGCGGTCCAGCGCAGCCCGGCTTGACTCACCGGCCTCGACGTGACCGCCCGGGAGATCCCACACGCCCGGGAACGAGGAACGCGACGCACTCCTCAACCCGAGAAGCACCTGATCGTCAGCGACCAGCGCACCGGCGACGACGTGAACGGTCACACGGCCGACCCTAAGCCCATGGCCTGCGCCTCGATCCATGGTCCAGGAACGACGCGAAAGGCCCGCCCGGAAGTGCCGGACGGGCCCTTCGCGCTGGCCGTCAGTCGCAGCGGGCCGCGCCGTAGGCGGCCGTGCTGGTAGCGGTCGCTACCTCCGCCTCCGCCGTGACCGTGACGGCCCCCGCCTCGATCGACGCCTGGCGGGTCGAGACGGCGACCGACGCGCTCCTTCCTGCCTCGAGTGAGCCGATCGTCCGGGCCCCGTGGTCCGTGGTGACCGTGGCGCTGACCGGGACCTCGCCCTCGTTCGTCACCCGGACGGCGAGGACGACCGACCCGGCGACGCACCGCGTCTGGGCCACCACCCCGACGTCGGGCGCCGCGGCATCGGCGACCACCACGACCTCGGCCTCGACGACGACCGCGGTCGAGCTGTACGGCTCGCGGTCGGGGGCGTCCCAGGCCGTCGAACCGCCCGCACCGACCCACTGGTTGAGGTTCGCGCCGATCGTGCGCGCCGTGCCCGTGACCCGGTAGGACCCGGCGGTCGTGCGGTCCACGGTGGTGAGGTCCCAGTCGACGGGCCGCTCGGCCGTGCCTCGCCCGTAGGCGAGGGTCACCTCGGCGGAGCCGGGCAGGGCGGCCCGGATCACGTCGTCGTCGGCGTGCTCGGCCACCTCGATGCTGCCCAGGTCGGTGGTGACCGCCCCGGTCGCGTCGGCCGCTCGGAGGTTCGCGTAGAGCTCCCCGGTGAGGGGGATGATCCCGCCGTGCTTGGTGCTCGGCGCCATGAAGAAGCCCGGGCTGTCCAGCACGGTCCACCCCGCATCGAGGTCGGTCGTCACCATGGGGCGGTACCCGGTGGTGGGGATGACGTCGACGTACAGGTACCAGCGGTCCTCGCCGTGGGCCTTGAAGATCGCGGGGCCCTCCACGCCTCCCGGGTCGTCGCCCGCCCACGACGCCCCGATGGTGGTCTGAATGGTCGACCACGACGCCGACGGCTCCCACCACCGCGGGTCCGTCGTGGACTCCATGTACAGGCCCTTGCCGTCGGAGTTGTCCTTGGTGACGCGGTAGGTGGTCCCCTCGTGCTGGGTGATCGTCGTGTCGATCGTGTTGCCCCCCTCGTCGATGAAGACCCCGCCGTACTCGTAGGTCTCCTGCGTGAAGTCGGGCGTCGCGCCCCACAGCACCCGCGAGTAGGTGGGCCCGGTGTGCTCCGGGTCGGTGTAGACGTTCGAGGACCAGTACAGGACGAACGCGCCGCTGCCGTCCGGGTAGTAGTCCTCGACCCAGGTGGCCTCGGGGGCCCAGGCCATGCCGAGCTCGGCCGGGGTGGTGCCGTCGGCGTCGAGGGCCACGTCGACCTGGCGCACCTCGCTCCACGTGATCAGGTCCGGTGACTCCCAGACGTTGAGCTTCGTGCTGCCCTGCGAGCTCCAGTGGCACCACTCGACGCAGCTGCCCGTGCCGCGGTCCCCGCCGAACACCCGCAGGTCCGTGGCGATCACGTAGTACGTCCCCGTCTCGGGGTTGTACGTCAGGTACGGGTCGCGCACCCCGGTGGTCCCCAGGTGGGACGCCAGGACCGGCTCACCACCGTTGAGCGGGTCCCACTGCTCGGGGTCGTTCCCGCGGGAGACGTCGAGGTAGATCTTCTCGGCGTACCCGGCCGAGTCCTCGATGAAGTGCACCATCGCGTACCCGAACGGCTCGTCGGCCGCGGGGTTCGCGTGCACCGTGACGGGGACCTCCTCGGTGACCTGGGCGCCACGGACCGTTGCCGTGGCCGTGAGGCTCGTCGAGATCGGGTCGGCTCCGGCGGGCGGCTGCTCGGCGGTGACGGTCACGCCGTCCTCGTCGACGACCAGCGCCGGGTCGGCCGAGGTCCAGGTGACGCGCCCGCCGTAGCCGGGCAGCGTCGTGACGGGCTCGTCGATCGTCACGGGGGTCACCCGGTCCAGGACGGCCTGCGCCGCGGCCTCGTGGGTCGAGGCGTGGATGGCGGCGTCGGCCGTCGAGACGGCGGCGACCTCGGCGGGGCTCAGTGCCCGGTCGTAGACGCGGAAGGTGGACACCTCACCACGGTAGAGAGGGTCGTCGTAGGGCGCCCGACCGATCGTGCTGAGGGACTGGTCGGTGATCGACGCCGGTGTGAGCGTCGTCGCCGTCGACCCCACGGGCTCGCCGTCCACGTAGAAGGTCAGGCGCCCCGCCTCGCCGTCGAGCACCGAGGTGAGGCTGTACCACCGGTCGGCGTCCAGGGGGCTGCCCGCGCGGGCGTTCGCCTCCCCGCCGCCCCCGCCCGTGGTGATCGCGGTGCGCGCGGCGTCGCGGACCGAGGCGAAGTAGTACTGGGTCGTGGAGTCGCTGCCGATGTTCCACAGGAAGTTCCAGCTGCTCTTCATCGAGGCGTCGAACCTGGTCTCGATCGTCACGGTGGCGGAGGACCGGTCGACGAGGAGCTCGTCGGGCAGGTGAACCCAGCTGCCGGGGCCGCTCCTGGCCCCGCCGCTCAGGACCAGGGAGGACCCCGTCCACAGCTCGTCGGTGCCGTTGACCACGGTGGCGGCGCCGACCGTACCCCCTGTGGTGCTGGGAACGGTGTCGCCCGAGGGCTGGTCGAACACGTACTCGGCGACCAGTCCGGCGCGAGGAGCCTCGAGGGGCTCGGCGGCGACACCCGTCGCGGTGAGCGGCAGGAGGGCGGCCACCAGCACGGTGGAGGCCGCAGCGGCGAGGCCGGCCCGGGGGCGGCCTCGAGAGGGTGGGGCGGTGTGGCCTGTCACGTCAGCTCCTTCGCTGTGTGTGGCACGTGCCGACCGGCGCGAGGCGCCCGCCGGCCGCGGCGGGAGGTCGAGCACCGGACGTCCCGCACGGGCGGACCCGGCTCGTGGATGTTAACGCTCACCACCGCGGGTCACAAGAGCCGTGACCGTGCGAGCGCCGACCGTCCTCGCAGCCCACAGCCGCGGGCGACCACCGCGCGCACACGGGTGACGGGCGCCCTGACCGCAGGGGTTGTTCTCGCTAACAGGTAGCGCTAACCTCGCAGACGGCGACACGTCCACGTCGGATCCAGCGCAAAGGTGCCTGATGCTGAAGACGCACTCCATCTCGCCGTCCGCGAGCTCTGGGCCGCGGTGCCCGGCCACGACGACGACCTCGCCGCAGCGGCGTTCTCCGGGCGCAAGCCCGCGACCGAGGCGCTGACCACCCCGACGATCGGAACGTCCGTTCGTCAGCGAACTCGGACCCGCACTGGCGCTGGACCGGGGAATGGAGAGAAGCGATGGACACAAGGAGCGTGCTGGCCCGCACCGCCGTCGGGGCTGCTGGAGGACTGCTGCTGGTCGGCGTCGGCGGCGCTGCGATGGCTGACGAGCTCGGGCAGGACGAGGTCGACGTCAACGTCGAGATCGAGGAGCTGGCCCCCGTCGGTGAGCTGGCCATGACGGTCGCCTCGGACTCGGCCACCTTGACCGAGGTCGACTCCGACGAGCTCGACGTCCGCGAGTTCCGCGGCGTGCTGCCGACCGTCACCGTCACCGACGACCGCGAGGAGCTGCCGGACCAGGCGTACTGGTACGTGGTCGGGCAGTCCTCGGCCTTCATCGGGCCCGGCGAGGAGTCGATCGACGCCGGTCACCTGGGGTGGGCGCCACGCCTGCTGACCGAGGCTGACGGCGAGGTCGCCGAGGGCGAGCAGGTCAACACCGTGCTCGACGAGACCGCGCCCAACGTCGGCCTCGTCAGCGAGGAGCTGCTCGCCCTCGCCCTCGATGCCGGCGAGGCCCGGCCCGTCGGTACCTGGGAGGCGAACGCCGACCTCTTCCTCAAGACGTCCACCGACGTCACCCCCGGCAGCTACTCCGCGACCCTCACGCTGACGCTGTGGGACGACGTCTGGTGAGCACGCCGTCCCGCCCACCTCGGATGTCAGGTCAGGACTAGCTCGTGCCCAGGTTCCACGCCCCTGCCGTCGCCCTCCGCGCCCTCGTGGTGCTCGTGGTCGCGTCAGGTGCTCTCGTGTCGTCCTCCGCCGCCGCGCTCGCGGCTGCGGAGGACGACACGACCGAGGTCCGCTGGTCGGTGCGGCCCGCGGACGCGTCGGGCCCGGACGGCAGGATGGCCGTCGAGCACGCCCTCGACCCCGGTGAGAGCGTCGGGGACTCCCTGGCGGTGCGGAACCTGAGCGTGGTCGGGGTGACGTTCCAGCTCCGTGCGGCCGACGGCTTCACCACGCGGACCGGGCGTTTCGACATGCTGCCTTCCGACCAGGAGTCGGTGGCCGCAGGCACGTGGATCACCCTGCCCGAGCAGGTCACGGTGGGACCGGGCGAGACGGCGCTCGTCCCGTTCACGATCGCCGTGCCCGAGGCCGCCGAGCCCGGTGACCACGCCGCAGGCATCACCGCCTCGGTGTCCTCGGTGCAGTCCGACGGGGACGGGGCGCAGGTCAGCGTCGAGAGCAGGGTCGGGCTCCGGGTCCTCACCCGCGTCAACGGCGAGATCGCCCCTGCGGCGACGGTCTCGGGTGTGGACCCCGGGTACGAGGTCCGGTGGAACCCCGCCCGCCCCGGCAGCGCGACCGTGACCTTCGACGTCGTGAACGACGGCAACACCCGGCTCCTGGCCGAGGGCTCCGTGGCTGTCGGTGGTCAGGAGACGGTGTTCCCCAGCCAGGAGGCGGGCCGCCAAGAGCTCCTCCCCGGTGACTCGCGCACGTTGTCCGTCGAGGTGGACGGCGTGTGGCCCCTGGTGTCCCTTCCGGTCACGGTCGAGCTCGATCCCGTCGTCCTCACCGTCGACGGGTCGACGACGGACATGGCCCCGGTCACGGCAGACGTCCGGATGTGGGCCGTGCCATGGCCGCAGCTGCTCGTCCTGCTCGGTCTGGCTCTCGTGGTCTACGCCGCCGTCGGGAACCGTCGGCGCCAGCGTCGTCGGCTCGACACCCTCCTCGCCCGTGCCCGCGACGAGGGGCGCCGCTCGGTCTCGGTGCCCGTCCCATGACTTTCGGTCCACGGTCCTCCCGCCCGTCCACCGTGGTCGCCGGGCGGGTGAAACTGGTGCGCAGAGCCCCCTCACCTGTCCCGTCCGCCTGCCCCCCTGCCTACACTGCTGAGAGCGATGGTGGGGTGGCGTCGCGATCAGTGGCCGTGACGAACGGCCACGTCGGGACGGCGCCACACCGGTGGACCGCCCGCCAGGGCAGGAGTGACCGGGGATGGCCGAGCAGACGACGCGCAGCGTCCGACAGCAGCGGCCCAGCATCTACGACGTTGCAAAGGTCGCCGGGGTCTCCCACATGACGGTCTCCCGCGTGCTCAACGGCCACCCGAACATCCGCGACTCCACGCGCACCAAGGTGCTCCAGGCCATCGCGGAGACGAACTTCACGCGCAGCTCGATCGCCAGGGCGTTGGCGACCCAGCGGACCATGCGGATCGGCGTCATCGTCGACGCCCCCGTCCAGTACGGCCCGAACAGCACCCTGCGCGCCCTCGAGAGCGCCGCTCGGCGAGCGGGCTACGCGATCAGCGCCTTCTCCCTGTCGGAGGACGAGGACCACCAGATCGAGAGCGGCCTCGTCGAGCTCGTGCCGCAGGGGATCGAGGCGCTGTGCGTGATCGCGCCGCGCGCCTCCTCCCTCGACGTGCTGCGCCAGCAGAGCCTGGGTCTGCCGACCGTGGTGATCAAGGCCGAGCCCGAGGCAGCGATGCACACCGCGGCCGTGGACCAGCAGGCCGGCGCGGCACTGGCGGTCTCGCACCTGATCGAGCTCGGGCACCGCCGCATCATGCACCTGGCCGGACCGTTGGACTGGTACGACGCCCGCGGGCGGGAGCAGGCCTGGCGCGAGACCCTCCTCGCGGCCGGGCTGCCCGTGATCGAACCGGTCGTCGGGGACTGGACGTCCGGGTTCGGGCACCACGTCGGTTCGACCTACGACTTCTCCCAGACCAGCGCCGTCTTCGTGGGCAACGACCAGATGTCCCTCGGGCTGCTGCACGGTCTGGCGAGCCGCGGCATCCGCGTCCCGGAGGACGTCAGCGTGGTGGGCTTCGACGACCTCCCCGACGCCGCGCACTTCCTGCCACCGCTGACGACCGTGCGGCAGGACTTCGCCGCGCTGGGGGCGCTCGCCCTGGAGATGGTCCTCGCCGCCCTCGAGGGCGACTCCACCACCGGCCAGGAGATGATCGCCCCCGAGCTCGTGGTCCGGGAGTCGACGGCACCTCCCTCGCGCTGAGCAGCGCCCGGCAGCGGGCTACCGGGAGGTCGCCTCGTAGGTGTGCCCCGCGGCGCGCAGCCGGTCGATCAGCACGTCGCCGATCCCCGCGGCCGGGGTGAGGGAACCGGCCCGGTCCGGCAGGGCGTCGTCGTCGTGCGCGAGGGCCAGGGCGGACTGACCGAGCATGACGGCGGTCGCGGCGTAGCCCGGGTCGCCCGGACCGGCGGCGACCGCCAGGTACTGCTTGCCGGTGGTGGTGACCGCGCGGAGATCGGTGCGGAACCAGCCGTGACGGCGGGTCTCTTCGTCGGGTCCCGTGCCTGCGGCCGGCAGGACGCGGTCGAGCAGGGCGCGGGTCGGCGGCAGGGCGAAG